>JAZSPQ010000099.1:0-14016 GCA_045537485.1 Acutalibacteraceae bacterium
AGGGTAATGAATACGAAGTGATTGCCATCGCAAAGCACAGCGAAACAACCGAGGATATGGTGGTTTATAAGGCACTTTACGGCGAAGGCGGACTTTGGGTGCGACCTGCCGAAATGTGGAACGAAACCGTCGAACGTAACGGCAAGGTATTCAGGAGATTTGAATATATAGGTGAATAAAAAAAGAGAGAACAGGTGAAGTCAGGTGCTTCATCTGTTCTTTTCTCTATACTTTTATTTCATAGCCCAAAAGCAAAAAATTCAGTTCAACCTTTTTTAAAATACCCACAGCTTTTTTATATCCGTTCTTTTCATAAAAGCTTATTGCGGGAGGATTGCAATCAGCAACAAAAAGCCGCAGATATTCTCTTCCCTTTTCCTTTGTAATTCTTGCCGCTTCCTTGAGCATATAAGCACCGATACCCTTGCCGTAATAAGAGGGTATCATGCCCATACGGTAAAGATAACAAGCTGATGCACTCTGATTTTCCCACTGAACGGAGTCTCTGTCGCTATCCTCATCCATAATGGCAAATGCAGAAATTACAGTTCCTTCATCTTCAAGAACATACAGTCTTTCCTTCTGCACATCCTCAGAGAAAGCACAGTTGGGGTAAACCTCATCCCAAATATGTATTCCCCTGCCATTGAGATTTTCCGTTATAAGATTAAATGCAGCGTAAATCTCGGGCAAATCCTCCGCAACTGCTTTTCTGAATGTCATATTATTTCTCCTTGAAGGTGATTTTTTGATTTTTGGTGTCTACGGTAGCCTCTACACCCAAGGGTATGATACATCTCGGAAGTGCGTGACCTATGTTTATATTGTAAGCAATAGAAAGATTCGGATTGTTAACTGTTTCAATGAGCACCTTTTTATATTGCTCGTAATAGACTTCATCCATGGGCTTTCCGACTAAAATTCCGCTAAGCACATCAAAAACACCTACACTTTTCAATACTTCAAGGGCCTTTTTGTATCTTTCAGGTGATATTTTTTCTTCGCTTGACTCAAGAAGAAGGATTTTCCCCTTCCATTCCTCCACGCTTGGGAATAATCCGTATTTTTCGCAAAGAACAGGAGAGTCCTCATACCTTTCGCTGTCAAACATATCAAAAATTGAATCTATGCATCCCCCGAGAATCTTACCCACGAAAACGGGACTTCCCTGCAAAAGCTCAAAGCCTCGGTTTCTATGAGATTTCAGCTTTACACCCATTTGCTCTTTGCTGAAATCAGTTCTGCATTCATACCACACATCACTCGGGGTGATTTCCTTTATCGTGCCCGTTGTAATCAGTTCACAGAAATACTTTTGAGTATACGGGAGCATTTCCTCTTCGAGTTCGCAAATATCCGCAAGAAAAGATTGACCGTAAAAAGTATTAAGACCAACCTTATTGAGCATAAAATGATTTACCGTAGAATCTGAAAAGCCGAGGAATATTTTGTCACTTACGGCATTTTTCAGCTCATCATTTTCAAACAAAAAGGTACTCAGACGGTATGTGTCATCACCGCCTATAGCACACAGAATCATATCAATTTCGCTGTCGCGGAAGGCCTGAATTAAATCTTCGGCTCTTTTTTCCGGGTGCTCCTTTAAATAGGCATGACCTTTTAAAGCATTATCCATAAATCTGACATTAAGACCATAGGTTCTCAATCGAGATAAGCCCAACTCAAGCTCATGTTTTGCAAACTCCTCACCGATTGTTCCGTGGGACAAACTGACAATAGCAACAGTTTTAACCATAATTCACACCCTTTTTTAAGATAATAATAGGATTATACCTTATTGAGTAGTTTTTTGCAAGGTTAAGTAAAAATGAATTAGCTTCGCCATGAATTGCTGACGCATGAATTGACTTCATCATGAATTGCACCTGACGGTGCATTGTAATTAAAAAGAACAGACCTGTCGGCCTGTTCTTTTCAATTACTGAAGTGATGCGAGACTTTCGTCAATCATCTTGATTTTTTCTGTAAGCTTTTCTGCATCAGCCTTCTGACCTGCGATAACAGCCTCAGGTGCCTTTGCAAGGAAGCCGGGATTATTAAGCTTGCCGTTAATCTGACTGAGCTTCTTTTCAGCTGCTTCCTTTTCCTTCATAAGGCGCTTTCTTTCAGCCTCAAAGTCAACAAGGTCGCCCATGGGAATATAAATCTTTGCATCGGCTGTAACAATGCTTACGCTGCCTTCAATGTTAAAGCTTTCACCGACGGTAACATCTGATGCGGAAGCAAGCTTCTGCATAAATACCACTGCAGTTTCGAAGATGTCCTTCTTTTCGGTTGCGATATAAACGTGAGCCTTTCTTGAGGGAGGTACGTTCATTTCGGCTCTTCTGTTACGAACAGCACGGATTGCGTCCATAATGATATCCATCTTTGCTTCGTCATCGGTGAATACAAGCTCATCACTGAATTCAGGCCATGCAGACTTCATAATTGTTTCGCCGTCGTGGGGAAGTGTCTGCCATATTTCCTCTGTGATGAAGGGCATAAAGGGATGAAGGAGCTTGAGGGTTTCGCTCATAACATAAACGAGAACTGCCTTTGCGGTCTTTGCCTCGTCGCCACCCTTCTGAAGTCTTATCTTTGCAAGCTCAATGAACCAATCGCAGAAAAGATCCCAAATGAAGTCATAAAGCTTCTGTACTGCAATACCCAGCTCAAACTTATCGAGGTTATCTGTAACTTCCTTTGCGAGTGAATTGAACTGTGAAAGAATCCACTTGTCCTCAAGTGCAAGGTCCGCGGGGATGTGAGGTACGGGCTCGTTTTCGTCAAGATTCATAAGAATGAAGCGTGCGGCGTTCCATATCTTATTTGCGAAGTTTCTTGAAGCCTCAACCTTCTTGTCGCTGTATCTCATATCGTTTCCGGGGCTGTTACCTGTTGCAAGGGTAAAGCGAAGTGCGTCGGCGCCGTACTTATCAATAACAAGAAGAGGATCAATACCGTTGCCGAGAGACTTACTCATCTTTCTGCCAAGCTCGTCACGTACGATACCGTGGATAAATACTGTATCAAAGGGTACCTTGCCCATCTGCTCACAAGCGGAGAAAATCATTCTTGCAACCCAGAAGAAAATAATATCATAGCCTGTTACGAGGGTGCTTGTGGGATAATAGTGCATAAGCTCGGGAGTCTTTTCGGGCCAGCCGAGAGTTGAGAAGGGCCAGAGAGCCGATGAGAACCATGTGTCAAGAGTATCGGGGTCCTGAGCGATATTCTTGCTGCCGCACTTGCAGCATTCTGTGGGCTCACCCTTGCTTACTGTGATTTCACCGCAGTCAGCACAGTACCATGCGGGAATTCTGTGACCCCACCAGAGCTGACGTGAAATACACCAGTCACGGATGTTTTCCATCCAGTTGAAATAAATTTTGTCGAAGCGTTCGGGGATAAACTTAACCTCACCGTCACGTACAACCTTAATCGCAGGCTTTGCAAGAGGCTCCATCTTAACAAACCACTGCTTTGAAACCTTGGGCTCAACTGCAGTATGACAACGGTAGCAGGTGCCTACCTCGTGCTTTGTGGGCTCAATCTTAACAAGTGCACCTGCCTCTGTAAGGTCAGCTACGATAGCCTTGCGGCATTCCATAAGGTTCATACCTGCATACTTGCCTGCTTTTTCGTTCATATAGCCGTCGTCGGTCATAACGTCAAGTACGGGAAGATTACAGCGAAGACCAACCTCGAAGTCGTTGGGGTCGTGAGCAGGTGTGATCTTAACCGCACCTGTACCCTTATCCATCTTTGCATAGGTGTCGGCAACGATGGGGATTTCTCTGCCGATAACGGGCATAATTACGGTCTTGCCGATAACATCCTTATATCTTTCATCGTCAGGATGTACTGCGATACCTGTATCACCGGGAATTGTTTCGGGACGTGTTGTTGCAACTATGATGCTGCCGCTTCCGTCTGCGAAGGGATATGCGAAGTGCCAGAAGTTGCCGTCCTTTTCTTCGTATTCAACCTCAGCGTCGGAAATTGATGTCTTACAGTGAGTACACCAGTTGATGATTCTCTCACCGCGGTAGATGAGACCCTTTTCGTAAAGCTCAACGAAAACCTCTTTAACAGCCTTTGAGCAGCCCTCGTCAAGGGTAAATCTCTCTCTTTCCCAGTCGCAGGATGAGCCGAGCTTCTTAAGCTGTTCGATAATTCTTCCGCCGTACTGAGCCTTCCACTCCCAGGCTCTTTCAAGAAAGCCTTCTCTGCCGATGTCTTCCTTTGTAATACCTTCAGCCTTCATAGCTTCAACAATCTTAGCCTCTGTAGCAATTGAAGCATGGTCTGTACCGGGAAGCCAAAGGGTGTCATAGCCCTGCATTCTTCTGTAACGGATAAGAATATCCTGAAGAGTATTATCAAGGGCGTGACCCATATGAAGCTGACCTGTGATGTTTGGGGGCGGAATTACGATTGTGTAGGGCTTCTTTTCGGTATCAACCTCAGCGTGGAAGTATTTGCCGTCAAGCCATGATTTGTAAATACGGTCTTCAACGTCTTTGGGATCGTACTTTGTTGCAAGTTCTTTTGCCATAGTTTTCACTCCTGTTAAGGGCCAAGGGCCGAGGGCCGAGGGCCAAGAATTTTTATTAAAAGCAGATGGTTCTGCAAGGGTTACCGGTTTTGAAGGGACTATAGAATAGGGAATAGGTTAGATAACGAAGAAAACTCCGTATGACCCTTCCGTCACAGTCTTCAGGACTGTGACACCTTCCCTTTCAGGGCAGGCAAGGGTGCTCACCGCAAAATGGATATATCGGTGAAAGCTCTTTGTGGGCTCCCTTGAAAAGGGAGTTGGCAAAATCGTAGATTTTGACTGAGGGGTTGCATAAAAAAAAGCCTCCGTCCTGTTTTTCAGGACGAGGCTTTGCTCGTGGTACCACCTGAATTCGGTATAAAAACACACCGCACTCAATATCTTTAACGCAGACATACGTCGGGGTCTAATCGAATACTCTTTCTTCCCGAGGCTCTGGGGCTACCTTCACACATTTTCGCTTAAAGACTTGCACCAACCGTCTTCTCTCTGAAAACTACCTTGTGTTACTCCTCCCGGTCACAGCCAAAATCAAATATCCGTTAGATTTTAGCATAAAGTTAAGGGGTTGTCAAGGAAAAACGGTAACTTTATTGATTGAGGTTATTTTCTCTTCAATACGCATTATCTAATTCATTTTATCAATCTTGCATTTAATCCACAGTACAACATATATAATTATCGGCAGCACTAACACTGAGATAACAATAACACGCACAATCGGCGGAAGACTATCAAAAAAACATCTTGATAAGTTCAATAGGAAATTCAAATATGTATTCTACAAGGTTATATATGCTTTGGAATATCCATCCGAAATCTCCCGGTATTTTGGAAAGTAGTTTGAGAAGCAACAAAATCATCGAGGGGATAGCTACAATTCCCACTAAAGCCAAACCACACCCAGTACAACCATCCATGGGTGGGTCCGGTCTAATTGTGCCATTTTTATCGATCTTATAACGTTCCTCTGCCATAATATCACCTTCCTGTTGTTACTATATTTATAGTAACATTATATATGTAGTTTGTTAAGAGGTAACTATATACTTAGAATAGTAATATAATATACTATATTCAGGGTGATAATATGAAATCAGTTACAACAATGTGTCAATACGGTAAAATCAAGATAAAATTACGTGAAATAATGGAAGAAAAAGGACTCACCCGTTATCAGCTTTCTAAAATGACAAGCACCCGCTTCGAGGTTATCAATAAATGGTACAACGGTGAGGTTGAGCGTATTGACAGCGACGTTCTTGCAAGGTTTTGCTTTGTGCTTAACTGCAGGGTTGAGGATTTAATTGAATATGAGGCATAAAAAATCAGGCAGTACACTAAGTACTGCCTGTAAATTTTTATCAGTCTTTCCAGAGCTGACAATTCATAAGAATCATACAGTCTTCATTATACGAACTTACATCATCAACAGTTACAATGATTTTTACATAATCGGCCCCGCTGATATCTGCAGAAAAATCAAATGTATCTGTTTTTCTTAAAACGTCAGGTGATGTGTATACAAGCTTTTCGTCAGCATATACGCTTATTCTGCCCCATCCGTCTTCAGGGATATCAGCATAAGGAGCGAGAGAGCCTGAGAGTGTCTGATACTCACCGTACACCCTGTATTCTGCATAATACTCAGTATAATCTCTGGCATTGAAAACCCTAAAGTTGTTTGCATTTGTATATGTATTTCCGAAGGGGTCGGTAGGTGTGCCTTCATTCCATGTCCAGCCGCCGTTGATGGGGGTAAGAGTTGAAAGAGATACGGGACGCTTCTCTTCGATTTCCGTGAGCTTGTTGTTGAGTGCTTCGTTATCCTCAAGCACCTTAAGTGCATCCTTGGCAAGCTTTTCAGCTTCGTCAAACTTCTTATCTGCAAGAAGCTCGTCAATCTTCTCTACACACTCAGCCTCATAGTCAACTCTGTAACGGCTGAGCTTCTGCTCTGCCTCGGAGGAATCAACACTTTCAAGAAGTGTCTCAAGGCCCTTTATCGCTGCAGGATAATCGCCGTTATTTACCGCTTCGTCAGCACTCTTGATTGTCTGAGCAACAAGATGATCCTTATGCTCGGCGGTGTAAACACTGATCTGCTTTTTGATTTCAGCATCATTTTCAAGAGTATCAAGCGCTGCATTGAGTACGGAAAGAGCGTTATCATAATCGCCGCTTGTTGCATATTCTTCAGCCTTTGCTATGGTCTCTTTTCTGAAAAGATCGGAGCAGGTGTCGATATTGGTCTGAGCGGTCTGGTAATTTCCGTCTTCCTTGATTACCTTTCTGTATTCCTTAATAGCTTCGTCATAATTACCCTTATTCTGGAATTCAACTGCAGTTGCATAGAAGGCTCTGGAATCGTTAAGCGCTTCAACTGCTTTTTTTGTGCTGTCAATATTTTCTTTCAGCTCAGAAATACCCATATTTTCAATAGCTTCAAGCTCGTGAACCACTGCCTCATATGTCATGGAGCTATCTTTCAGCGAAGCATAAAGCTTCTCAATATGAGCCTTAAGACCGTCGATAAGCTCCGCATCAACACTCTCTACATCTTCAAAAGCATCAATAGCAGCATCAATATCGCCGTCATTAAGGGCTCTGATTACCTTATTGGACGGGTCTGTGTAGTCCTTAATCATAAGAAAGCCCACAACACCTGCGATGACAAGAACAACAACCGCAACAAGAATTGCTATTATCTTACCCTTGCCCTTTTTCTTTTTAGGCTGTTCCTCCGCTTCAGTCTGAGGATAATTATCGTATCCGACCTCTGCCGTAACCGCAGCAGTATCTTCTATAACATTATTGGGACAACCGCATTTCAGACAAAACTTATCTGTTTCTAAAATCTCTGTTCCGCAATTTCTACATCTCATAATTTTACACCTCTGCACATTATTAAGTAGCTGGTAACTTTTTCTGCCCGTTTAATTTATTCTGTTTCGGCAAGGAGCTTTTCGCAGGCAGCAAGCTTGACACAGATGCAAAGAAGCTTTGTGGCTGTCATAAGCTCATCAACGGGAGGATATGAGGGAGCAATTCTGATATTTCTGTCCTTCGGGTCAACACCGTAGGGATAGGTTGCACCAACAGTTGTGAGCGTTACGCCGCCCTCCTTGCAAAGCTGATATACTCTCTTTGCGGTGCCTTCCATAACGTCAAGTGAGATAAAATAGCCGCCCTTGGGCTTTGTCCATGTGGCAACGCCGTATTTTCCGAGACTGTTTTCAAACTCATTGATAACTGCCTTGAATTTCGGCGCAAGGATGTTTCTGTGAAGCTTCATATGATTCTTTATGCCTGCAACATCCTTATAGAACTTAACGTGTCTGAACTGGTTAAGCTTATCGTAACCGATAGTCTGAATTGACATACGGCTGATTATCATTTCGATGTTTTTGTCCGATGCAGCAAGTACTGCAACACCTGCACCGGGGAAGCTGATTTTTGAGGTTGAGGTAAACTCGATTACCATATCCTCGTGACCGTACTTTTTCAGTACATCAAAGATGTTTTCGAGCTTTTCTCCCTGCTCGGTAAGGTCGTGGATAATGTATGCGTTATCCCAGATGATTCTGAAGTCATCAGCCGCAGGAGTCATAGCGGCAATTCTTTCAACCACCTCAGGAGTGTATGTGATGCCTGTAGGGTTTGAATACTTAGGCACACAGAACATACCCTTGACAGCGGGATCCTTTATGAGCTCCTCAACAGCGTCCATATCAGGGCCTGTAGCTGTCATATCAACGGGGATGAGCTTAATTCCGTAGTATTCACAGATTGCAAAGTGTCTGTCGTAACCGGGTGAGGGGCAAAGGAACTTGATGTCGGACTGATCCTTCCATGGCTTGCCGCCTGAGCCTGTAAGCATACACTGTGTGATATAGTCAAACATCATATTAAGGCTTGAGTTACCGCAAACAATAACATTCTTTGTGGGCACCTTAAGAAGCTTGGCAAATATCTCTTTACACTCAATAATACCTGTTAAAAGGCCGTAGTTTCTGTATTCAAGACTGTGATTGCTTGCATCGTCCTCCCAATCCTTTGAGGTGATAGCATCAAGAAGGCCGTTTGAAACTGCAAGCTGATCCGAACCGGGCTTACCTCTTGACATATCAAGCTTCAAGCCCTGTGCCTTATAGCTGTTATACTGTTCTTCGAGCTCTTCCTTTAAGAAAAGGAGCTTTTCTTTTGAATAGGATTTAAGTTCTGACATTGTTATTCTCCTTTGGAATATCAAAATGGAATTCTGGAATTATTGTAACAGATAGTTAATTATATCAGCAAGCAAGAAAAAAATCAAGAGAAAAAGGGAAAAAAGGCATTTTGGTAAGGCCCGGGAACTGCGAGCCAAGAGCCGAGATTGAGCAGTAACCGGCAAACGGCAAGCTTATAGTTTCCGGGCATCAAAAGCTAAGTTTTCCGCCTCTTGCTAGTCCCCAGTCCCCACTTCCTCTCATTCACCGTAAATACGTATATCCTTCAGTGTAGGATTAGCCCTGACCTGTGCGGGAAGAATAAGCAGCGTATCTGTTGTTACGGGCTTTTCAAGCCGAACAAGCTTTCTTGATCCGATAACGGTACCCTCATATACTTTTTCATATTCCTCTGCCGAGTTTTTTACAAGAATACTGAATTTTTCAATCCGCTGACTTCTTGTCAGATCCTCTCTTATACTCAGCATTGAGATGCTTTTTTTACCTTGAAATTTAATTTTAAGCGCAAGCTCATCGCCTTTAAAAAGGTACGCTCCCCTCTTGTCACACTCAAGCACTCTTTCAGCTCCGCCTTTTGTAAGAAGAGTCGGGGTATACTCTTCTATCTCGTTTTTGAAGGGATTTGTGATAAGCTCAGTGAACCTTTTAAGACGTTTAATCTCACTTTTACCTATAAGTCCATTCTGATCTGGCGGCACATTAAGAAGCATTGAAGCATTACCGCCCACACTGTTGAAATAGATATCAGCAAGTATTTGGGGGCTTCTGCCCTTTGCGGCATAAGCAAAAATTCTGTTAGTATGAAACCAGCCCATATTAATGGAGACATCCGCCTCTGCAGGCTTGAAAACAAGATTTTCGTAATCCTTCAGAAGCTCTCTTGAGCCTAAATCCTCATCTGTGTCGTCAAGTTTTCTTGCCATTGCCTTAGTTTCGTCAACAGACTGCTGTGAATTTTTAATAATGCTGTCGTTACTGTCCATTACATCGGGAATAACTGACCATTCGCTTTTTCTAACTCTGCCGCCTTCGTTGCCTATCCAACGCACATCAGGTCCGCAGATGCTTATAACCGCATCAGGCTGAAGCTTACGGATTGTATCATAGTATCTCTGCCAGTCATACACTTGCTTTTTTCCGTTTTTTCCCTCGCCGCAGGCTCCGTCAAACCACAGACAGAAAAGCTCGCCGTAATTCTGACAAAGCTCCGACAGCTGACCGACAAAATAATCGTTATATTCATCGGTGCCGTAGGTTTTTTCGTGTCTGTCCCAGGGTGAAAGATAGATACCCAGCTTTAAGCCGTACCTCCTGCAGCTTTCACTGAGCTCTTTGACAATATCCCTTCTGAAAGGAGTGTTTTTTACACAGTGGTCCGTGTATTTTGTATGAAAAAGGCAGAAGCCGTCGTGATGCTTGGCGGTGATAATTATACCTTTGCTGCCCGTTGCTTTGAGCACCCGGCACCATTGGTCTGTATCAAGCTTTTTGGGATTAAAACGGGATATATCCTCCTGCCCGTCGCCCCACTCACGGTTATAGAAGGTATTTATGCCAAAGTGGATGAAATTATAGTATTCCATTTCAAGAAAACGGAGCTGTCTTTCGCTCGGTAGAACAGAAACAAGCCTTTCTGTTTCTGCCGTATTGATTTCTTTGCCGTTGTTATCTATACACCAGCCCTTGGTCAGAAAATTCATTTTACTCATTCCTTAATCATTGTTTTAATGTAAAACCGACAGCTCCCTCATTGAGGGAGCCGTTTTTTATTCGTAAACAAAATATACATCAAGACCTTTTGTGGTATAGTCCATACCGTTTGCCTTAAGCGCAGCAGTTAAGCCGGAAAGCATCTCATAATCCTTGGCGGTTATACGCATATCAAGCTTAATTCTTTCAAAGTTTCCGAAAAGATAGCCGGGGATAAAGCCTGTGCACCACCAATAGGAATCGTAGGGTCTTGAGAATTTGTCAACCCACTTTTCTTTGTTAAATAAAGTTCCCTTCTGTTGGAAGGTCATTTCCATCATAAGCATTTCCTCATCGGATGCACTGTTGTAATGATCAAGCTTTCTGTCCGCAGGCTTAGTGTAAACACCTACCTCAGCGCCGTAGAAAAGAAGTCCGTACTGTCCCTTCCAGAGCTGTATTCTCCAATCCTTTTCTTTATAGAGAAAATCAAGTCTGACAGTATCAAAATTTATAAAGGTAAAAGGCGCCAATATATCGAAAAGCGGATTATAACCGACTGTTCTCTGCCAGGGATCCGCTGCGGTGTAGAAGCAAAGCTCTATGGGGTCGAAAAGATAGCCGAAGATGCCCTTTTGATTCATTTCCGGTGAGTAGAGGTCATCGGAAGACGTTGCTTTCTTGAAATAAACAGTTATGGAATCTGATTTTTCACTGTAGGTTGTTTTGCTTCCCGAGACAATATAGGAGCTGACCGCATAGATGTAGGTAGCGGTTTCAGTGATTCCCGTTACTGTATAGCTTGTTCCTTTTGTTGTTGTCAGTTGCTTCCAGACACCTGTGGCAGCATCATATGAGTATACTATATAACCGGAATTGGCTGCAGAGCCTTTCCAGGACAGCTTGATTTCACCTTTAGACGGACTTGTAGCAGCCTTAAGATTAGTTGGAACCTGAGGCCCTTGGGTTGAAACTGTGAGAATTGAGGAAAAATCACCGTAAGCATAAGCGCCGTGATCGACATAGGACTTGACAGCAATCTTATATGACTTGCCCTGAGAAAGGCCTGAAAGCACATATGAATTACTGCTTACCGTGGCTTTTTTCTGATATTTCTTTGTGGCGGGGTTATATACATACACAAGATAACCCGTAACGCCCTTCTGCTCATCCCATTTTAAGGAAACAGAGGTTTCAGTGGCGGAAACAGCCTTAAGCCCCGTAACCTTTTCAGGAGGAACAATAGCCTTAACAGTGTTTGAATTAGTGCTGAAAACCGCCTCGGAACCAACATACTCATATGCTCTTACAAGATAATAATAAGCCTCTGCCGGTTCAACATCCGAATCCACGTAAGAGAGAGCTTTTGTTGTTTTGACAGCCTTCCACTTTTTTTCCGATAATTCGTATCTGAAAACACGGTAACCGTCCGCTTTATTCACAGAAGTCCAGGAAAGGGAAATTCCGTCCTGTGTTACGGAATCAACCTTAAGATTTTTGACTGCATCCACTGCCTGAGTTGTTATAACAGCACCGGAAGAGGCAATCATAAGAAAACAAAGCATTAACGCCAATAATCTTACAGATAACTGTTTCATAAAATAATTCTCCTGACTTGATGTTATGCGATTCTAACACCGCCGAAGGGTCTTACGGAGAGAACATAAGCCGCATCGTCACCGAAAATCGCTTTCATAGCCTCTGTATATTCCTCAACTAAGCCGTTGGGTACAAAAGCCTGAATAGTGCCTGCAAAGCCGCCGCCGTGTACACGCCATGCACCCTTACCCTTGAGCATCTGCTCGCTGATGCAAAGAGCAAGTGAAAGAGGCTGTTCGGCACCTGCTTTCTGAGTGTAAACATTCTGGTTATACATATATGATGAATGTCCGCTGTCGATAATAAGCTCTTTAAACTTTTCAAAGTCGTTCTTTGCCAGAGCATCAGCCTGAAGAATAACCTTTTCGTTTTCGCCGTAATAGTGAAGCGCTCTGATAACAGCTCTCTCACTGATCTTTTCTGCAACAGCTCCTGCATTTTTAAGCACGTCTGACTTATCAACCTCTCTGAGCACCTTTTTACCGAAGTACTCCGCAACCATTTCCATTTCACGGCGTACTGCAGCATAGTCGTCGGTAAGGTCGGAATGGCTGCCCTTTGTGTCGATAATGCAAAGTGAGTGACCCGATGAAGCAAAATCAAAATCTATCTTTTTAACAACAGGCTTGCTTGTATCCTCAAAGTCAATTGATACAAAGCCGCCGACAGAGCATGCCATCTGATCAAGAAGTCCGCAAGGCTTGCCGAAATATACATTTTCACTGTACTGTGAGATTTTTGCAACCTCAACAGGGTCAACCTTACCGTCGTTGTAAAGATGGCTGAGCATTGTGCATACAAGCACTTCAAAGGCTGCAGAGGATGAAAGTCCTGAACCTGAAAGCACCTGAGAAGCAGTTGTGGCATCAAAGCCGCCCACATTATAGCCGAGCTCCTTAAAACGGGCGGTGATACCTCTTATTATTGACTGGCTCTTGCCCATTTCATTCTCTTTTACATCAAGTTCTTTACAGTCAACCGTATCCATAGGATAGCCTGCAGACTTGATTCTGATAATACCTTCGTCATTTTTTGAAGCAACGGCAATAGCATCAAGGCTTATACCTGCCGCAAGAACAAGACCGTGGTTATGGTCTGTGTGGTTGCCGCCGATTTCACTTCTGCCGGGAGCGGAGAAGAGAGCTACCTCTCTGTTTTCGTCCTTATCAAAAAGTTCTTTAAAGGCATCCATCACCTCAAGATACCTTCCGTACTGACAGGGAATCGCCTCACTCTTATATACGGTGGAAAATTCCTTGTCCAAAAGTCCCTGTGTGAGTTTTTCCTTCATCTGTTTAAAATTTATCATATTTTATCAACCCTTCCGGTAATTATTTTTACTTTTCAATACTTTTTCTCTTTTTTAAGTTTTTAGCCGTTACTGCTCCGCTGATTGTGAGCAATACAAAGCCCGCCACTATAAACAGCGGTATAAACGGCCCCACGAAGCTTATTGAAGCAGGATCGAAAACATTTCTGCCTATTGTTATATAAGTGAAAACCTTATAAAGCACACCAAGCAAGGACACAGTCAGGTATTCACCGTAGGGAATTTCCGTCGAGCCGTAAAACACACTGACTGCACCCAAGGGAATCCCCGGCACAAGCCTTGAGAAAAACAGCACTGCCTTTGAACCTGCTTTACCGCTTTCTATAAAGTCGTGGGGCTTATCGTACCTTTCAAGGATTTCCTCAGCCTTTCCGCCGCCATTTTTTCTGCCCTTGTGAAACCTGATGCTGAAAAATATAGCAATACCGGCAAGATTTATTGCAGCTGCAATATACCATTTGAATATAACCGCACTTGCCACACACAGGCAGGAAATCGGAAACCACGGTAAAAATGACTTTAGCAGATAATTTACCATTATAACAACCACCGCAAGAAAGGTGGCACCGTAGGTTTCGATCCAGAGCTCATATTCCTCAAGAGTA
>JAZSPQ010000075.1:0-26387 GCA_045537485.1 Acutalibacteraceae bacterium
GAATTCCCCGTTGTATATGCTTCTGCAAGAGAGGGCTATTCCTCCCTTGACGACAGTGTGCGTGAGGGCGATATGAGACCTCTTCTTGATGCTATCGTTGAGCATATCGAGCCTCCCAAGGGTGACATCAACGGACCCACACAGATTCTTTTCTCTTCACTTGACTACGACGATTACGTAGGCAGAATCGGTATCGGCAGAGTCGAAAGAGGCTCCGTTAAGCAGGGTCAGCAGGTTGTACTCTGCAACAATAACGGCGACACCCGCAACGTGCGTGTTTCAAAGCTCTATCAGTTTGAAGGTCTCAAAAGAGTTGAGGTACAGAGTGCAACAATGGGCGACCTTATCTGCGTTTCAGGTATTTCCGAGCTTAACATCGGTGACACCGCCTGCGACCCGGAGCACGTTGAGGCTCTCCCCTTCGTTAAAATTGACGAGCCCACAATTTCAATGAACTTCATTGTCAATAACAGCCCCTTTGCAGGTAAAGAAGGCAAGTACGTTACATCAAGAAATATCCGTGACAGACTTTTCAAGGAGGTTGAAACCAACGTAAGTATGCGCGTTGAAGAAACCGACACCACCGACTCCTTCAAGGTCAGCGGCAGAGGTGAATTACACCTTTCAATTCTCATTGAAACCATGAGACGTCAGGGCTATGAATTCCAGGTTTCACGCCCCAAGGTTATTCTTAAGGAAGAAAACGGCGTTACTCTTGAGCCTATCGAGCTTCTTATCGTTGAAGTTCCCGACCAGTATGCAGGTGCGGTTATCGAAAAGGTCTGCTCAAGAAAGGGAGAATTAGAAAACATGGGTACCCGTGACGGCGGCAGTACTCACCTTGAATTCAGAATCCCCGCAAGAGGCCTCATCGGCTACCGCAGTGAGTTTATGACCGACACTAACGGTAACGGCATAATGAATCAGCTTTTTGCAGGCTACGAGCCTTATAAGGGTGACATTCAGACAAGAGAAAGAGGCTCAATCGTTGTTCACGAAACAGGTGAAAGCTCCGCCTACGGTCTTTTCAATACTCAGGACAGAGGCCGCCTTTTCATCGGTGCAGGCGTACCCGTTTACGAGGGTATGATTGTCGGCGAATGCTCAAAGAGTGAGGATGTTGTATGTAACGTCTGCAAGACAAAGCACCTTACAAACACGCGTGCCTCAGGCTCCGACGATGCTCTGCGTCTCGTTCCCCCCACAAATCTCTCTCTTGAACAGTGTATGGAATTCATCAAGGACGATGAGCTTCTTGAGGTTACTCCCCTATCACTCCGACTCAGAAAGGCTATCCTTTCAAAAGAGCTGAGAATGAAAAAACAGTTTAAAAAGAATTAACCCTAAGGCAGGTACGGTGTACCTGCCTTGAATAAATGAGGTGAGAAAATGAAAAAATCCCATCTGACCTATATAAAAAATATTCTCCTGCCCTGCCTTGTATATCCGATGATAACAGGCCTTTTCACCGGCGGACTTATATTCCTTTTCAAGCTGGCGGTTTCAAAGGTTGTTCCTTTTTCATCATATCTTTATTCAGTCGCAAGCGAAAAAATAGCTTTTCTGCCTTTTCTCCTTCTCGGTGCGGCGCTTCTCGGTTGTATTTCGGCTCTTATTCTCCACTTTGCACCCAACTGCAAGGGCGGAGGTATTCCCACATCCATTACACTTCTCAGGGGTCTTTTAGATTTCAACTGGATAAAGAGCATTTTTCTGCTTTTTCCTTCTGCATTAATCACCTACCTTTGCGGTGTACCTCTCGGTACAGAGGGTCCTGCCATTCAGATGGGTACGGCAGTCGGCAGAGGCACTGTCAGAGCTTTTGCAAAAAAGCGTCTCGCCTGGGACAGATATATTATGACCTCAGGTGCTTCGGCAGGCTTTGCGGCAGCAACGGGAGCTCCGCTTACAGGTATAATTTTCGCCTTTGAGGAAGCTCACGGACGCTTCAACTCAATGCTCTTTATGTCCTCGGCGGTAAGCGCTCTTACAAGCACTGCAGTTATGCGCTTTCTCTGTCCTCTTGCGGGTATAAGCCCCGTACTTTTTCATATCGGCACAGATGTGACCATGCCGCTGAAAAACGTATGGATTTGCGGTATAATCGGTATTTTTTGCGCCGCAGCAGCAGGTATTTTCACAAAAGTTTACAGCAAGGTACATAACCTTTCTTCATCCTTTATTTCTTCTTTGCCTATGGCCGTAAAGGTTGGCTTTGTGTTTGTTGTTACGGCTCTTTCCGGCTATTTCTGCCGTGAAATAATCGGCTCGGGAGATCACATTATCGAAGAGCTTTTCGAAGGACACGTGAACCCCGGCTTGCTCATTATCCTGCTTTGTGTAAGAGGAATTATTCTCATCGTTGCAAACAATATCGGAATAACCGGCGGTCTTTTTGTGCCCAATCTCTGCTTTGGTGCCATAATCGGTGCCCTTTGCGCAAAGGCTTCAATTTCTCTCGGTCTTCTTCCCGAAGAATATTATATTATCTGTGTAATAACAGGCATTTCCGCCTTCCTTGCCGCTTGCTCAAAAACACCCCTTATGGCTCTCGCCTTCTGTATAGAGGCTCTCAGCGGTACCGCAAATCTCGTTCCCGTGGCAGTAGGCGTAACTGTTGCTTATATGGCGGTTGAAACTCTTGCAATCCATGACTTTACCGATATTGTTATTGATTCCAAGCTCAAAAAAGCATACAACGGCAGAAAAAAGGAAACCGTAGATATCAGTATGACGGTAAAACAACGCTCCTTTGCCGAGGGTAAGCAGGTAAGAGACATTCTCTGGCCACCCCGCTGCACCGTGCTTTCAGTACGTAAAAAGCCGTCAACACATCACCATTCGCAAACGGGTATTTCCGCAGGTGACGAGCTTGAATTGCACTTTGAGACCTATAACAGAGAGGAAACAATTGAGATCCTCAAGTCGATTATTGAGTAATATATCAGGAAAGGCTCCTTAAAACCGACAGTAAACAGTGAAGAGGCGGCTTCTATTCACCCGTCTCGGTCAGCAGCACTTTCCCCGATACAATCCTACCGCTTTACTAAACTTCATTAAATATACAAAATGGAGGTTGTAAAAAAACTAAAAGTTTTGAAATTCCTTTAAAATAAGCAAACTAATATTACTAAAACCATTGTAAAAGCTGAATTCTTCAGCCGATACAATGGTTTTTGCGGTTTTATGTTTTATTTTATAGTAGGGACACGGCAAGCTGTGTCCGTTTCACCAAGCAAAAACTTGATGTTTTTTTACAGTGATTTGATGCGTATATGTTGATTTTACTACAAATAAGCAATTTCAAAGCGGACACGGCAAGCTGTGTCCCTACTGTATCACAATTTTAATTAGTTTTTTTACAGCCCCTAGCCGCTTATTCTCTTTCCTCTGCAAGCTTTCTTTCAAGAAGCTCTGCCACAATCTGCTTCTGCTTCTTTTCTGTAAGATTATAGAAAAGAACAGGTACAATAGCAAGAAGTGTGGAAATAAGAGTGGAAATTATCATAACGTTGAATATGGGAGTACGTATAGCCTCATCAAAAAGCACTGTGTAGTCATCCTTCAAGCCGTAATGCTCAAAGAAATAAGGAAGAATAAGACCCGTTACAAGACCTGCACCGGTTACAAGCATACCGCCGAACTGGGTGATAAAGCCTTCAAGTCTCTGACCTGTTTTCCACTGTTGATAGTCGAAAATATCCGCTGTCATTGAAGCACAGATAACTCCGTCTCCGCCTATGGCAAGTGTTGCAAGATAAAGAGAGCCGAGGAACAGCACAGGACTGTCTGCGGTAAAGAACATAATAAGTGTAAAGGCTGCTCTTACAAGATTAAACACAATAAGACACTTCTTCTTGCCGAGCTTTTTGGCTAAAAACGGAGCAAGAAGCATACCGGGTACTGAGGCAGTTCCTATAATGCCGTTCATAAGTCCGAGAGTCGCATCACTCTGTATAACATAGGCACAGTACCACGTAAGAATACTGCCGATACCATATTTCATTGAACCGAGAATGTTATACAGATAAAACAACCAGAAATGTCTGTTACCGTAAAGTGACTTTATGCCCTCAGAAAATTTAACCTTTGCCACATAACTTTTGGGCACAACTATTTTTTCTCTCGTATCCTTGAAGGTCCACACACTCAGAGCAATACCTATTGCCGAGAAAATCGGGAATATTACTCTGTAAGCAGTAAAGCCCTTCATACCGCCTGCAAATAAGCCCGCAAGAACAGGAAGTATGATATTTACTATTGAGGGACCGAGACTGTAAATAAATTGACTTACGGATAAAAGACCTGTTCTTTCTTCACCGTCAGGGGTAAGCACCTGTGCAAGCGAGGTGAAGGCAAGAGCAAAAACAGACTGAAAAACCATCGCAAGAGTGTAAATGCCGCACAGAAGCACACACTTTATTTTATAATCCAGTCCGTTCGGAACATAGGCCATAAGACAAATGAACACTGCCGCAGGCACACCTGCAAGAAGCAGATAAGGTCTGAATTTACCGTATTTCGTGTTAGTGTTGTCAATAAGCATACTGACAAAGGGTGTTTTTGCAAGATTGACGATATTTACAAAAACCATCATCCAACCGAGATGAACAGGCATAATTTCATAGGCTGAGCCTATGAGCAGACAGGTCGCCGAAAGACCGATATATCCCATAAGGGAGTTTATTGTGTTTACGCCGATACCGCCGAAGGAATATGCAGCAAACTCGCTGTAAGAAATGTGCTTACCCTCGGGCGGGGTATCCCAGTGAGCAGGAATGCTCTTAATAAATGTTTTTGCTTTGTTTACAAGTCCCTTTTCCATAAATATCTCCTTCTGCTAACGTTAAGAATTATAATCACTCATAGCTTTATCGATATTTCCCTTGACCATAAGCTCAACTGCGCCGATTGCATTTTCGGCGGCTTTTTTTATTTCATCTGCCTCTTTTTTGGTGAAGCGTGAAAGCACCCAGTCTGCAAGGTCATATTCGGGATTAGGCTTTGCACCTACACCCATTTTAATTCTCGGTATGTTATCGTTATTCAGATGATAAATGATGTTTTTCATACCGTTATGACCGCCGTGTGAACCTTTCCTTCTGATACGAAGCTTACCCGGCTCAAGGCTGATGTCGTCAAAAATTACAATTATATTCTCGGGCGGTATTTTATAAAACTGAACCGCATCACGGACTGCTTCACCGCTTAAATTCATAAAGGTCTGAGGCTTTAAAAGAAGGCATCTCTTGCCCTCAATTCTTCCGTCGCCCATAAGGGATTTGAACTTTAATTTGTTGACCTTTATGCCGTATTTTTCCGAAAGCATATCTAAGGTAATGAAGCCCACATTATGCCTTGTTTCCTCATACTGTCTGCCCGGATTGCCAAGACCTACTATCATATATTCAAAGGTACCCATAGGCTCTTTGTTTCTTTTAAAAATCATCTTAAAACTCCTAAACTTTATTTCAAACCGTATTATATCAATAAAAGGAAAAATAATCAAACCCTTTTCAGTTTTTTCTATACTATAATATAAAAATTTTACAACATCCCTCTTAAGCTTCATTATTTTTCTTATAAAGAATTATTCTGCCGACTTACCGTGATATAATTAATCGATTATAATATATTTTTTATAAATTTCGGAGGCAGCTTAAATGGACAGAAAATTTGACCGTGAAAAAAGCCGTAACTATAACAGAAATGATCGCAGAAACGAGATTGACGAAAGAGAAAAAACTTCCGCAGAGGAAAGGCCCGACCTTATCATCGGCAGAAACGCAGTTTCCGAGGCTCTTCGCAGTGAAAGACTGATTGATACCCTTCTTGTTGCAAGAGGAGAAAGAAACGGCTCCATCGGCAGAATCATTGCCGAGTGTAAGGAAAAAAACATCGTTGTCAAAGAGGTTGACAAAAAGAAGCTTGACTTTATGTGCGGTCAGGGCAACCATCAGGGTGTTGCCGCCTATGCCGCCGCTCACAAGTACGCAGAGGTTGAGGATATCTTCGCTCTTGCAGAAGAAAGAGGCGAGGATCCCTTTATCATCATATGTGACGAAATCGAAGACCCTCACAACTTAGGCGCAATAATCCGCACCGCTGAAACAACAGGAGTTCACGGTGTTATTATTCCCAAGAGAAGAAACGCCTCTCTTTCCTATGCGGTAGGAAAAACCAGCGCAGGCGCCATAGAATACGTACCTGTTGCGAGAGTGGGCAACCTCGCTTCAACAATAGACGACCTGAAAAAAAGAGGCTTATGGATATACACCGCCGATATGGACGGTCAAAACTGGTGCGAAACTGATTTCTCAGGTCCCGTGGCTCTTATAGTCGGCTCCGAGGGTAACGGTGTAAGCCGCCTGATAAAAGAAAAGAGTGACTTCGTCGTAAGTCTCCCTATGAGAGGCAAAATCACCTCGCTTAATGCTTCCGTAGCCTCGGGTATTCTTATGTATGAGGTTGCAAGACAGCGTCTCGGTATCAAAGCGAAATAAAACAAAAAGAAAAGGAAAATTAAACAGGAAAGGAAAAGAAATATGTCAGATAAGAAAAACGGCATATCCCCCTTCAAAGACCCGGCTTTCCTTAAAGGCTCAGATAAAACACGCAGAAGCGAGGTTTCTGCTGAGGATATAGATGAATTTAAAAAGGCCTTCAGCGATGACGATGATGTTAGAGAGTTTACCCCTGCTAAGAATAGCGTTAAAGCTGAATCAGCCGCTTCAGACAGTGCTCCCGAAGCTACAGAAGATCTTTACGCCGTTCAGAGCGTTGACATTGATGCTTTTATCGCAAGCCTGACAGGGAAAAAGGCTCCTGCAAAGCAAGACAAAGCCTCCGCCCGTCACACTGAAAAAAGCAGAAAAGCAAGTCCCGCTTCGGAAAGAACGAAAAATTTTAACCTTAACGATTCCTTTAAGAAAAGAATCAATGAAATCGCCCCCCTTCCCGGCGAAGAAAAGAACATAAAGAAAAATGTCAGAGTTCTTGTTAAAAGCAAGCAATCCGACCGCCATATTCTCGACAAGCTCCCCGACGAGGAAGAAAAAACAAACATTATCGATGTTTTAAACACAAAAAAAGGAGAGGACATCTTTGATGCGGTTGATAAAGCCGTAACAAAGGACAGCAGCAGCGCCGCTCTTGCCGCAGCTCTTGAAAACAGAAGCAAAAGCGCAAAGAAAAAAAGAGATCAGCAGGCTATCCTCACGGGCAAAGCACTGAGAAGCTCACTGATAAAACAAAATAAAACTCAGAGAATTCAGCTTATTTTCTGCTTTGCTCTTTTTTTCACCTGCCTGATTCTTTCGATTCTCCCCTCTTTTTACTCCGAGGGTAACACCCTTGAATTTATGTTCAGGAACGGCGGCAGACTGTTCGGTATACTCAATGTCGTTGCTCTTATCCCCTTGGTCGGCGTATTTTTTAAAAGCTTTCTCAGCGGAGCAAAGAGCATAAAGAATCTTTCTCCCAACAGCGACTGCACACTTTTCATTGTTACGTTTTTTGTTCTAATACACAACACAGCAACCTTGATTTTAGGCACTGCAGGCCTCGGCGGTGCAAAAACCTATACCTGCTTTGCGGTTTTTGCCGCAGGTGTCAACTGCCTTGCGGACTATTTTAAAACACGAACCGCTCTCGGCTCACTTTCAACAGTTATGAAAAGCAAGAGTCTTCAGAGTGTTCAGCCCATTGACAGAAAAAAGGATGCTGCATCTGTTGCAAAGGGTATTTCCGATAAGGATGACCTTAACATCCTTTACTCCACCGATGTTGAAATAAGCGACAGCCTCACCGAGGGAATCGGTCCTAGACACAGCGAAACTAAGTTTTACTCCTATTCTTCCCTTGCGGTGATCATCTGCGGCTTCATCCTTGCTTTGATAAGCTTTGCTGTCAGCAAAAGCGTCACTCAGCTCCTTACGGTGCTTTTAAGCGTAATCTGCTTTTGCAGTCCCGTTACGGTAAACGCCGCCTGCTCTCTTCTTAATTATCTCACAAACTATAAGCTCAATAAAGAGGGTGCCGCCGCAACAGACAACGAAGGCGTGCATCTCGTAGGCAAAACCCACGGCGTGGCTATGGATGTTTCCGATATCTTCACCGCCGAGGTTTCCTCCTTCCGACTTATTCCCGGCGTGCTTATGAAGCAGAACGCTGCCGCCCTTATTGCCTCGGCAGTTCTTGTAAATGCAAAAACTCTCCCCGGCCGTTGCTTTGAGGATTTTGTAAAGCAGATAGATGCTCAGCTTCCCCTGACGGAAAATTTACAGTATGAAGAACGGCTCGGCTTTTCTGCCTGGGTATCGGGCAAAAGAGTTCTCGTCGGCAACAGAGAAATGCTCATTCAGCACAGTATTCCCGCACCCGATGAAAGAGAAGAAAAGCATTACGGTATGAATAAGTTTGTGATGTATCTTGTTGTGGAAGGCAGACTTGTGGCATCCTTCCTTGTTAATTACAAGGCTCTTTCCTCTGTGAAAAAATTGACCGATGAATTCAATAAAACAGGACTTGTTCTTATTCTCACAGGAAAAGAACCCTTCCTTGACCATAAGGAAATTGCAAAGCGTCTTTCACTTGAAAGCGCTGCCGTCAAGGTGCTTTCCGGCAAAAACGAAGCTATAATAAACAGCTACAGAAGCAGCAAAACCGCAGTGATAACAAACGGTCTTGTCTGCTCAAAGGCAGGTCACGGACTTTTAAGTCTTGTTGTTAAGGCATATAACCTTTATATCTCGGATAAATTCCTTTTCAATATCCACATTGCCGGACAGCTTATCGCTTTGGTGCTTCTTATACTGGCTTCATTTCTGAATATGCCTGTATTCTTCAGCCCCTTCACCATTATTTGTCTGGAGCTTATATGGAGCATATGCTCATATATCATAACATCTCAGAAAACGAAAGCAATATGAACGAAAGGCAGGTAATTTTATGACTGACATTATCACACTTGCTTCTTTAACTAAATCCTACGGAAATAACAGAGTTCTTGAGGATATCAATCTGAGAATTCCGCAAGGCTCCGTAGTGGGACTCTTAGGCCCTAACGGCTGCGGCAAAACCACACTTTTAAAAATCCTTGCAGGTCTCATCAAGGACTATAGCGGTACGGTAAAAATAGACAATGAGGAAATAGGTGTAAGCACAAAAGAAATTGTTGCCTTTCTTCCCGATGCATCATACCTTCCCCAATGGATGACTCCCCTTGATGCAATAAACTATTTTTCTGATTTCTATGCCGATTTCAACAAGGAAAAGGCAATGAAAATGGTAGCCGACTTTAACCTCAACCCTAAACAGAAGCTCAAAACCATGTCCAAGGGCCAGCAGGAAAAGCTCTGTCTTATACTCATTCTTTCAAGAAACGCAAGGCTCTATATCCTCGATGAGCCTCTCGGTGGTCTTGACCCTTCATCAAGAGCGGCTATTCTTGAGATGATAATGAATAACTATGCCAAAAATTCAACAATGGTTATTTCAACACATCTCATCAACGATGTTGAAAAGATTTTTGACCGTGTGCTTATGATAAATCACGGTAAGCTTGTTGTAAACTCCCACGTAAATGAGCTCAGAAGTCACGGCAAATCTGTTCAGGATGTATTTCTGGAGGTGTTCCCCTATGTTTGGTAAGCTTTTAAAGCACGAGCTGCGTCACACCGCAAGATATCATTTTGCGATTCTTATTGCAAGCCTTATTGCAACCGTTGCTATGGGTGTTTCCCTTTTAATTGAATCTGAAACACTGCTCTCTATTTCCATGTTCCCCTTATTTATAATTGCAGTCGCAGTTATTATCGTTTCTCTTGTTTCCGTTATTAAAAATTTTTACGATACAATTTATTCAAGGCAGGGCTACCTTACAATGACTCTTCCCGTCAAAGGAAGTCAGCTTCTTATTTCCAAGCTTATTATTTCCTTCTTCTGGATAATTGTAAGCTACATAGCCGCCTTCTTACCCTTTGTTTTCATCATAATTCACGTTAAAAAACAGCTTGATGCCGACAATATGGCAGACGAGGTTGTTCAGAGTTTTACAGAGCTTCTCCCCTCAACAGGCTCAATAGTATCCCTGATTCTGTTTTTTATCATCACCTCACTTATATCCATCCTTTCCTATGTGGGTTATGTGTATTTTTCCGTTACAATGGCAAACACAAGGCTCTTAAGTAAGCACCCCAAGCTTTTCGGTGTTCTGATATTCATCGGAATACACTATATCACCGATGCAATTACCGATCTGACATTAAAAATTGCACCCCTGAACTATGCCGTCGGCAGCGAAGGCGTCTTTTTAACCTTCAAGGATATGTTTGAGCTGGGAGGCGATGTGCTGACTGTTTACAGCGTGAACGGATATTTAATCGAAGCCCTTGCTGCAGTGGGTCTGCTTTTCGCAACGGGCTACATAATTGAAAATAAAATCAACATTAAATAAACCTTTTCAGGAGGCAACCTATGAATATACCTATCCACGGCTTTGACGAATGGCAGAATCAGCCCACGGTTACGGGCATCAACCGCCTCAGATCAAAGGCAACCTTTGTACCCTATGATTCACTTGACAAAGCGAAAAAATGTGAAAGAACCGAAAGCGAAAGATATATAGACCTTTGCGGTCAGTGGAATTTCCGTATGTATAACTCTTACAGAGATATTGAAGAAGGCTTTTTTGCAGAAGATTTTGACTGCACCGGGTGGGATAAAATCCCCGTGCCTTCATCATGGCAGATGCAGGGCTACGATTTCCCTATCTATGCCAATGTTCAGTACCCTTGGGAGAAAATTCAGGAACCCACACCTCCTGAGGCTCCCACAGACTATAACCCGGTAGGCTGCTACATAAGAAAGTTCAGCCTCAGTAAGGACTCCGCTTCAAAGCGTGTTGTTATTGCTTTTGAGGGAGTTGAGTCTGCCTATTATCTTTACATCAACGGCGAAAGAATCGCCTACAGTGAGGGCACCTTCAGACACAGTGAGTTTGATATCACAGATTATATCCGCGAGGGAGAAAACACCGTTGCTGTTGAGGTTTACCGTTGGTGTACCGCCTCATGGCTTGAGGACCAGGATTTTTTCCGCCTTTCAGGCATTTACAGACCCGTATATATTTATACAACCGATAAGCAATATATTGCTGATTTTACCGTAAAGGCTCAGCCAGACACAAACGACTACAAGTGGGGCACCCTCACTGCCGATGTGCTTTTAGGTAACGGCGAGGACTATGCAGAAACAGAGCTCACCGTTTACGATGCAAAGGGGGACATCGTTGCAACAGACTCCCTCTGGATCGAGGGTAGTGAAGCGGTTTCTTTAAAGGCAACTCTCCCCTTCATTAACCTCTGGAGTGCAGAAAAGCCCTATCTTTACACAGTGGTTATCACCCTGAGAGATAAAACGGGCAGAAATATAGAATATGTAAGCTGTAAAACCGGCTTCAGACATATCGAAATTAAAGACAGTGTTCTTTACTATAACGGCAAAAGAATCATCCTCAAGGGCACAAACCGTCACGAGTTTTCCTGCGATACGGGAAGAGCCCTATCAAAAGAGCTGATGATAAAGGATATCGAGATTATGAAGCAGCATAACATCAACGCTGTGCGTACTTCACATTACCCCAACCGTCCCGATTGGTATGACCTTTGCGATGAATACGGTCTTTATGTAATTGATGAAAATAACCTTGAAAGCCACGGCACAAGATTTATGGGAGACCTTACCCCTCTTATGCCCGACGGTATGGAGATGTGGACTCCCTCCTGTATGGACAGAATAGAGTCACTTTATCAGCGTGACAAAAATCACCCCTCGGTTATTATCTGGTCTCTCGGCAACGAATGCAGTGCAGGTGAAAACTTCCGTAAGATGCATGCATATCTTCACGAGGTTGACCCCTCACGTCCCGTACATTATGAATCAATATGGAACAAAGACGGTGCCGCTCCCGAATACAGCGACGTAACCGACGTTTATTCACAGATGTATCCCTCACCTTGGAACCTTGAAAGAGATATGCAAAGATATACCGACAAGCCCTGGATGCTTTGCGAATACTCTCACGCTATGGGTAACTCCTGCGGTGCAAATGAAAAGTATCTTGAACTTTTTGATAAGTATACGGGCTTCTTCGGTGTCTTTGTATGGGACTTCGTCGATCAGGGCGTACGCATCACAAAGGATGACGGCACCACCTTTATCGGCTACGGCGGCGACAGTGGCGAAATCACCCACGACGGTACCTTCTGCGCCAACGGTCTTGTTTTTGCCGACAGAGAGTTGACTCCCGGCATAATCGAAATGAAGCGCCTTTATCAGAATATCCGCATCAAGGATATCAATGCGAAAAAAGGCGTTATCGAAGTAACAAACGATTTCCTTTTCACCGATCTTAACGAATTCAATCTCCACTTCCAGCAGGTGAGCAAAAACAAGGTTATCGGCAGCGGAGATATGATAATAGACCTTGCACCGGGTAAAACGAAAAAAATTGAGCTTGAGCTGAGTGAAACACCGAAAACCGAGTGGTACCTTAACATTATGTTTGAAACCAAGGAAAGCTCAAAATGGGCAAGAGCGGGGCATGTAATTGCGAAAAAGCAGTTTGTTATCAATGAATTCAAGCTTCCCAAAACCGATCTTCAGGCAGAAGAGATGACCGCAAAAATCAACTACGGCTCGGTTATTGCAAGAGGCGGCGACCTTGAGGTTGCCTTCTCAAGGCGCAACGGCGCTCTCTATTCAATCAAAAAAGGCGGTAAAGAGCTTCTCAAGGGCGAGGTAATGCTCAACTTCTGGCGCGCTCTTACCGATAATGACAGAGGCAACAAGCAAGAGGTGCGCTGTGCTACCTGGAAAAAAGCAGGTCAGTACGCCTGGCAGGGAATCGATATGCAGAGCATAAAGTGTTACGAAAAGAGCGTTTCTCTTACCGTTAACTTTGCTACTCCGACAGAACCCCAATGCAAGGGCAAAACCGAATATATCATTTCCTCAAAGGGGCTTCACATAAGCCACAGCTTTAAAGCAGAAGAGGGTCTGCCCGAAATTCCCGAGATTTCACTTATTTTCCCTCTTGAAAGAGCGGATTATCCCTACCTTGAATATCTGGGCAAGGGTCCTCACGAAAACTATATCGACAGAGCCCAAAGCGCAGACCTCGGTCTTTACAAAACCACTGTTGACTCCCTCTTTGTGAACTATCAGAAGCCTCAGGAGCACGGCGAAAGAACAAGGGTACGCTATGCCAAGCTTTCAGGAAACAGTAAATTTACCCTTGAGGCTGATACAGAAATGGAATTCAACGCCTGCCCCTGGACTGCCGAACAGCTTGAAAATGCAGGACATATTCACGAGCTGCCCGAAAGCGACACCCTTTATGTAAGAGCAATAGCAAGACAGATGGGTGTGGGCGGCTATGACAGCTGGGGCGCACACACCAATGACGAATATAAAAATTTCTCAGGCGAGGAATATAGTTTCGGCTTCAGTGTTGTGATAGAGTAAAAACAAAACTTCACTCTGTGAAGCAAGAAAAGAAAGGATTTGAAAAATATGAAAAAATCATCAGGCGAGCCCTTAGCAATGTTCTTTGCAGTATCTTTTCTCATTTCATTAAGATTTACTATAAAGCGTATGGTAAAAAAATATTCCGGAGTTAAACTGTAATGGATAAAAAAACAGATAAAAAGAGCTTTGCTCCGCGTAAAAAGCAAAGCTCTGCACCTAAAAAAGCGGGCAAGGGTAACTCCTGTCCTCTTTATAAAAAGTGTGGCGGTTGTCAGCTGCAGAATATGACCTATCCCGAGCAGCTTTCCTTCAAGCAGGCAAAGGCTATCCGTACTCTCGGACGCTTCGGTCATGTCGAAGAAATCATCGGTATGGAAAATCCCGTACATTACCGCAACAAGGTTCAGGCGGCTTTCGGCACCACAAGAGGCGGCATGATTGTTTCGGGTGTATATCAGTCCTCAAGCCATAACATTGTGCTTGTTGACGAGTGTATGCTCGAGGATAAAATTGCCGACAAAATCATCGTTGACATAAGACATATGCTCCCACGATATAAGCTCACCGCCTACAACGAGGATACGGGTAAGGGCTTCCTTCGTCATGTGCTCGTAAAGAGAAGCTTTGCAACGGGCGAAACTATGGTCGTACTCGTTACGGGACATCACCTTTTCCCCGCAAAGAAGGAATTTCTCAGGGATCTTCTCAAAAAGCACAAAGAAATCACCACAGTTATATGGAATATCAACGGCGGCAAAACAAGTCTCGTCCTCGGCGACAGAGAAGAAATCCTATACGGAAACGGTTATATTGAGGATATTCTCTGCGGCAAGAGATTCCGTATTTCGGCAAAATCCTTCTATCAGATAAATCCGATACAGACCGAAAAGCTTTACGGTACGGCAATAGAATTTGCTGACCTTAAGGGCACCGAAACCGTACTCGATGCCTACTGCGGTACAGGTACAATCGGAATTGTTGCATATGACAAGGCAAAGCAGGTCATCGGTGTTGAGCTGAATGAAGATGCGGTTAGGGATGCAAAATTCAACGCAAGACTCAACAAGGCAGAAAACATCCGCTTTTTCTGTGCCGATGCAGGTAAGTTTATGGTAGCTATGGCTGAGGAAAAAGAAAAGGTCGACGTTGTGCTTATGGACCCGCCCAGAGCAGGCAGTGACCTTAACTTCCTTAAGAGCGTTGTCACACTCGCACCCGAAAAGGTTGTTTATATTTCCTGCAACATTGAAACTCAGGCAAGGGATCTCGGCTTCCTTTGTAAAAACGGATACAAGGTGAGAAGGATTCAGCCTGTGGATATGTTTCCGCATACGAGTCATATAGAGTGTGTCTGTTTGCTTACTAAATGCACCAAGGAGCGTTAATCCGTGATTGAAATAATATATCGTGAAAACAGCTTTGAAATTCTGTTCCCCTTGAAGGAGTACATTCCCGAAAGCTATTTCTGTACCTATGGTGACTCTGCAGAGTTGAATTTCTATATTGATATTTTTAAAAGTAAAAGTATTTTTGACGGTAAAGAAGAAAACCTTATTGAATACCCCACCTTTGAAACCGAGCTTATCTGTCAATATGACGGAATCCCTTTTTCAATGTTGTGGGACGATTGGAACTTTATCAGCTTCTCTGTCAGGGAGGAATATGACAAAAGAAAAACTGAGCTTGCGGAATTTATCTGTGAGCTTGTGAAAAAGGCGAACGGAAAATGATTTTCCTTCGCTTAATAAAAGGAGGACTCACTATGAAGAAAACAAAAAAGATACTCGCCCTTTTACTGAGCATCATTCTTTGTCTGCAGCTCGGCTCAGTTTCTCTTGCCGCAGACACCGAAGCAGACGATTACACAATTTTAAGCCCTTATGAAGATGTTATCTGGAACGGAGAAGACGCCTGGGGCGCTTACAAGGGCTCTCTGCACTCGCACTCAACCTACAGTGATGCGGATGAAACTCTCGAGGTTATGGTAAAAGAAGCCTACAGACAGGATTACGATTTCCTTGCCCTTTCCGATCATGGTGTTACCGGTGTTGATTGGGATAAGTCTCCCTTTATGCACCCCCTTTACACCTATCAGCCCATTATCGGCAATCCCTTCGAGCATCTTACCACCGAAGAATATGAGGCTATCAAAGACGGTACTTATGAAAACAGAGGTAAAATAATGGTACCCGTTTTAGGTGCAAATGAATTCAACAACCTTTCACTTTCCAAAAATCACGTCAACGGTCATTTCCTTAATTCACACGAAGGTAACGCCTTTCCCGGTGCAGAAAATGAAAAAGGCTACGAGCAGGCTATAAAGTACATTGACGAGCACGGCGGTCTTTCCTACATAAACCATCCCGGTGACTGGCTCGAAACCAACGAAAATCCCGCCGCAGTTGATGAAATGGAAAATATCAGCTTTTTCGGCGATCTTATTCTTGAATATGACAGCTGTCTGGGTATTGAAATCCTCAACGAGAAAAACGGCACGACAGGCTACGACAGAATTCTCTGGGATAACCTTCTTATGTACTGTCTGCCCTACGGCAGAAACATTATCGGCTTCAGCAACAGTGATGCTCACAACACAAAAACCGTAGACTCCTCCTTCAGTGTATTTATGATGGAAGAGAATAACGCCGAAAACATAAAGGCAACTATGCAGAGCGGTGCTTTCTTCGGCATAACAAGAAACCTGCGTGCAAATGACAAAATAGGCCCTTATGAAGAAATTGATGCTATGAATTCAGGCCTCCCCTACCCGATGTTTACCGATATTTCAGTTAAAGAGCACAGTGTTACAGTGACGGCATCAGACAGTAAAACTCTTCAGTGGATTGCAAACGGAAAGGTAATTGCAACCGCTGACATTTCGGGCGGAAAGGCTTACACTCTCAACCTTGACGAAATCGAAGGCTCCGAGGACTTCCTTTACATAAGAGCAGAGCTTTTCGGTGACGGTGGTCTTTGCTGCTCACAGGCATTTGTAATCGACAGAGGTAATGAGCCTTCGGAATATGAAAAGGTTTCCGGACTTGCCGCTTTCTTTGAGGATATTGTTTATTATTTCAAAGGTACAAAGCTCTGGACAATTATTATTGAACTTTCAAGACTTGTGAAATAAAAAGGATGCTTTTTGCTAACACGGAAAGCATATCCCTACCGTAAAAAATATAAAACCGTTGTATCAGCCGAATTTTTCAGCTTTACAACGGTTTTTGTCATTGATTTTGTTGTCTTTTTCAGGATAGTTTGTTTTTTACAGCCTTTTTATTTATTCCGTTGTCTCCTCTGCTTCGTGTGTAAAGCCGGCATACTCTTCGGGCATCATTGCCTTTTCCTTAGCTGATGAAACACTTTTATCCTCTTTATAAAGCCTTTTATAAATGTCCTCTGCCGCATCACTGTCAAGATCGCAGTCAAGCTCAGCAGCAAGGGTATTGATCTTTTCTTCAATCTCGCCCATTTTAAGCTCTTCTATAAGCCCGGTGCGGTAGAGATAAAACTCGTCATCGTCGGTGGTGGCTATTTTCTCCCTTTGCACAAGGTATAAGGTGTTTCCGCACTCGATAATGCCTGCCCTTGTGTGAGAAATTTCCAGAAGTGTGTTAAAGAAATTCTCGTCGTACATCGGGTCACCTATTTTAACAACGTTAATTTCAAGATTTTCCGTAACAATAATATCAAGGCTGCTGTTATAGGCAACATTGACCTCATCTATGGTTTTCGTACCCTCGTTTATCTCAGTACGGTATGCCCTTAAAATATTCAGCAAAGCTTCCTTTTCGCTTTCGCTGAGAGGTACCGTTTCTCCGAGGTTGTTTGTTTTTGTAAGGGGCGCCGTAACCGCTCTGAAGCCCACATACAAATCAACGAATTCTTCCTTAAGGTCGTCCTCGTCGATAGGCTCAAGACCGTTGGGGCCGTAGTGATAGTCAACTATCTGCTTTAGTCTGTATTCGTGAGTTAGAGCTTCGGTTATATCAGGCTTTGTAACACCGATTTCTTTATAATGAGACGCATAGAGACTCCAGAGAGTTTCCACCTCTGTTGCCACCGATTGCTTATTCTGAGTTGTCAGAGAAATCGAATTATCTTCCATAAATCTTTGCGAGGCAATATATCTTTTGCAGCAATCAAGAGCACGGTCCACAGCCGCCTGCCTGTCACCTGCCGTTATGCCGTACTCCTCCGGGAAGGAAATCACCTTATCAAGGTAATAAGTAAAAAGCCCCTTGCTGATGCTTCTGTCCTCAACGGTCAGAAAGACGGACTCCCGTGAGCACCCGCCAAAAGCCGACAGAAGCATTATAAATAGAAGGCATAAAGCCACTGATTTTCTCTTCATTTCTTCTTTCTCCTTTTAGGATTACTGTGATATTATACACCATTTCTTTATTCTTGTCTATAAAGAGTGATAATTTGTCATTATGCACAAAACTTTTTTCACCTTTTCTCTTGACTTCCTTTGCCTTAACTGATATAATTCTTAACTGTCGCAGTATGTGCGGCAATTCCTTGCTCCATACAGTGATATGGGGCCAGAGACCATAAGGAGGTAAAAAACATGAACAATTACGAATCAATGTTTGTATTTTCAGTTGCAAAGGGTGAGGAAGCTACAGCTGCTCTTACAGAGAAGTTTAAGACTCTCATCGAAGCAAACGGTACACTCAACGCTTGTGAGCCCTTCGGCGCAAACGGCGGCGTTCGTACACTTGCTTATGAGATTGAGGACCAGACTCAGGGTGCTTACATTCTCATGACATACGCTGCTAAGCCTGAGCTTCCCGCTGAAATTGAGCGTATCGCAGGCATCACAGACGGCGTTCTTCGCGTTCTCACAATCAGAAAGTAAGGAGGAGCTATCATGCTTAACTGCGTAACACTTATGGGTCGCCTTGTTGCAGACCCGGAACTTCGCACAACAGGCACAGGTAAATCCGTTGCATCTTTCTGCATTGCTGTTGACCGTTCCTATGCTAAGGCAGGCGAACAGAGACAGACAGACTTCATCAACATCGTTGCTTGGGAAAGCTCAGCAAACTTTGTTTGCAGATATTTCTCAAAAGGCTCTATGATCGCAGTTCAGGGTCAGCTCCAGTCCCGTCAGTACGAGGACAAAAACGGTGCTAAGAGAACAGCTTATGAGGTTGTTGCCAGAGAAGTAAGCTTCTGCGGTTCAAAAGCAGAAACAGGTACTGTAGGCAATGCTCCCGTTGCTCCCGCAGCGGCTCCCTCTTATCAGAACGCTGCTCCCTCAGATTTTGAAGAAATCACCGACGACGAAGATTTACCCTTCTAATCCCAACGCAATTTAAAAATACTAACAGGAGGTAATAACTCATGGCATACGAGAAAGGCGCAAACCGCGCTAACAGAAAGTCACGCAAGAAGGTATGTGCATTCTGTGTAGATAAGGTTGAAGAAATCGACTACAAGGATGTTCAGAAGCTCCGCAAGTTCACATCAGACAGAGCTAAGATCCTTCCCCGCAGAGTAACAGGCACATGCGCACGTCATCAGCGTGCTCTCACAACAGCTATCAAGCGTGCCCGTCAGGTTGCTCTTATGGCTTACACAGCTGACTGATAAAAAGCAAAAATTTGACCGCTACTGCTTTGGTAGCGGTCTTTTTTTGTGCAGAAAATATCACTAAAAAAATACCGCAAAGGCGTTGACCTCTGCGGTTTAAGTTTTTTACCATTCAAAAATCTTTGCGAAGTACTGGAAGATAAGGTTAATTCTCTCGAAGATTGATTCGATGAAATTCCAGAAGGACTGACGGCTACCGATATCCTTTACGCTGTATTCAGCATAGAATCTTACTGTGCTGCCTGCTTCACAATCCTCAAATATGTACTGAACGGTCTCTTCATAATAGAGCTTATTATCGAGGTCGCATCTCCAGCCCTTGAAGATGTACTCTTCAGTTTCTGTTGCGGGCTTTGAGGGGTTTGCAGGAACATATTCATCAATAATTGTTCCGGGAGCAACCTTAACCGTTTTAATAAGGCTACCTTCGTTATAGTACTCAACTGTTACTAAATTCTCTTCACCTTCTGCATATGCCACAACTCCTAACATTGAGAAGATAACAAGCATCGAGAGAAGAACTGATAATGCTTTTTTCATAAGAAATCCTCCGTTTCATTATTTATTTAAGGCTATTCAGCCACTTTAACAATATGATTATACTTGATTGTTTACGCTTTGTCAATATTTTAATGAATATTTTGATTTTGTAATCTGCTTAAAACTCATTTTCTGCTTTTATATTGGCTTATAAGTATATGCCCGATGGCGACAGGACCCTTTGTTATATACTTAATAAGGTTACCCGTGAGACCTGTAAGCACCGGATTCTTTAAATCCTTTTCGCCGATACCGTCAGCCTTTGTTTGTCTGAAGGTGACATTACTCTCGGTAAAGGGTGCAGCAGTATCACTTTCGCCTGCTGCCACGGCTCCGTCACTGAAGGCACATATTTCTGCCCTCTGCTCACCGGTAAATCCCTTTTCATCCAACGGAAACAGCGCCATAACAGCAGTTTCACTGCAGCCGTTATAGGCCGGAGCTATGGACTTGCCCTGAGCCGCAACAAGTGTATACACATCCAGAATCTGATCCTTAGCTCTGCTCCAATGATGTCTCTGAGGTCCGTAATAGGTGCCAAAGGGATTCATTCTCACCCTGCCGTTTTCCTCAAGGCGCATCGGGCAGTGAGCCATAGAATTAAGCACCTGACGGGCATTTGCAAGAATAATTCCGCCCTTTTCGTCATAAAGGCCCACAAAACCACCCGTAAGCTGATGATTAAAGGAAGCAAGCTTTTTGTTTCTGCTGTCACATTCGGGGAAGGACTGAGTTCTGAAAGAAGAAACATCATCCATAAAATTGCGCTTGATAACTGAAATATCACCCTCAAGTATGGGGCTCAGCTGGAAGGGCGCTGCCTCAAACCATTTCATATCGCTGTATCTTCCAAGTGCAGAGTTTTCCGTTGAAATAGAGGTAGTCTCCGGTGTGTAGGGGTAATTTACGGTTGTCCTTATAAAAATACCGTCGGAAAAGGATGTTTTGAAAAAGTCATAAACAAAGCTGCCGCCGCTTATTTCATCGGGAAGATGAATTTCACCCTCTATTCTCACGCCTTCACCGTTTCCTGCAACACAAAGAGGTGACGCCTTTGTGTTTTTGAAACTGTATTTCTTTTTGCCGTAGGTTATGAAGCTTTGCAGAAATTCATCGTCACCGATTTTTCTTCCGTCACAATAAACCGAAGATATTTTTCCCGACGGAGCAAACATAATGCAAAGACGGTCATTTTTAAGCTGATTTTTAAAGCCGCTCTCTCTTGCTTCACCGTCAAAGCTGATACTGATTTTATAGCTCTTCTGTATCTTTGCAAATTTCATCATAAGGTAAACCGAGCCGTTATCCTCATCGGTTGAAACAGCCGTGTAGCTCTCAAGTCCCATTGCATGAATCCTGAGCCTTGTTATATCCTCAGTCCTTTCCTTAAGCCGTAACTGCACACACTGCAGCTTTGACTCTGAAGTGTTATAAACCGTCAGCTCCTGAGTCTTGGGAAGCGCCTTGATTTCGTCACTGATAACATCCTTTGCAAGCTTAAGAGCAGTTTTTTCTCTCTGAATATTCAGCACGGGAGTAGCAAGACCGAAATGGGTGGTTGAAAGCAGAATAACTCTGTTATCAAAGGAGGGAGATTCACTGTCTTTCTTGGCATTGACCTTAGCCATTGCCCTTGCCCTTTCAAGGCTTGTCCATATTTCACGGTTAAAGGGCTTTTCCGCCCAGGAAGCATAGCCGGTGAAATTACCGTCGGCAGTATCCTGAGTGAATTCAATGTTACCCACAGGCTTGTGATTTTTAAGATATCCGCCGGGAGTGTCAAAAACAATGTAAGGCAAATCGGCTATTTCCTCAACAAGGCCGTGAATACCGTCGGTATTTGCAACCTTGCCTGTCATTTTGCCGATATCAATGGTTTCCCAGAAAATGGCGTCTGCATCCATATTGATGAAAAGGAATAAATCCGAGTTTATTTCGCCCCTTTCCTGCTTGCCGTGAAGCTCCTTGACCCAGGCACGAAGACAGCCCGCATCACACACATCCGGATTGCTGTAGGTGGGTATGATTGTCATACTCTCGCCCTTATATGTATAAGTAAGCGGATTAAAGCCCATCTCATCTGGAAGCTTAGGGACAACGGTACGGAAGGCATCGAAGGGTACGCAGCTGTAATAAAGACAAAGAGCCTTGACACCCAGCTTATTGTAAAGGCTCACCTGAGAGGGTGTGAACATAACCTCCTGAGGGCGGACTATCTTTTCACACTTACCGAAAGTATCCGCAAGACCGCTTTTTTCTTTGTTAGTTACGGAAAGCTCAATACTCGCCTCAAATTCGTCCTCTGTCATAGCCGAAAGAGCTCCGTTGTTATAGCCCATGATAATATTTTCATCACCGTACTTCTGAACACGCTCCTTCATCTTTTCGATAATATCGGGAGCGTACTCGGGCAGAATTTTCTGCAGTGAGAAAAAGTTTTCCGTGTCCCATGTACCCTTGACAGGTATTCCCCTCTCGTTAAAGTCGGTGAGTACATCAAGAATTTTTCTTATGATTCGTATATCCGAACCGAAGCCCAGATTATCGTTTGTATCACCTCTGTAGGAATGATAGCAGTTAACATGAAAACCATAAGCAACATGAATTTTATATTCCGACATATAATAAGCCTCCTTACGGGTTTTTCTGCGTGTATGAGCTTATTATATCATCTCGTAAAATAGATGTAAACAGAATAATTTTTCGTTTTTATAGTGACAACGGAAATTTTTTATGTTATACTGTTTTAATGTATATGATTGTAAAAATAAATTATAAAGGAGTTTATCCTAATGAGCAGTTTAAAAGATAATCTTCAAACCGTTTTAAACGGTCTTGCACAGGAGCTTGAAAAGCTCGGCTTCAGTGAAAATGCCGAATACAAAAAAGAGGATGACAGTGTTATTTCAACTGTTTTTGACGGCGAAAAGGGTGCTGTAAAATTTGAATACGACGGCAAAATTCTCGCTATGTATCACGGTGAAACAGGTGACGATGCAGCTAAGAAGCTTTCCGCTTCACTTCTTGAAAGCGAACCCGACCCCAGAGATGTGAAATATGTTATTGCAGAATTCACAGATACTCTTGAAAGCAAATTCTCACAGAAATCATCCGTGTATAAAAAGGCTGCAGTTCAAAAAGCGGCTCAGACCGTTTCAAAAAATGCAGTTAAAAACGGCTCAAGCTATGATGCAAACACCCTTGCAAGCAAGCTCTGCCTTGTTTTCCCCGAGCTTCGCCCCATGTATAAAGAAAATCTTGCTGTTTACGGCGATTTCTTAGGTGAGGAATTCTTCACAAAGTACGGAACAAAAAAAGTCATTGATGCAATCAAGGAAAATAACCCTCAGACAATGAAGAAGCTGTTTCAGATTCTCAACGAAATTTATGAGGACGGTACAAACGATACACAGAGCCTCATCGCCGTTACTATCTTAGGCGAGCTTAATAACGATCAGATCCTTCTTGCCCGCTGTGTGGATTATATGAGCGAAACAATGGCCCCCCCCGTTATCGAGGTAAACAAATATCTTGCATCTGCCGCAGGCAAAAGAGCAAGAAAGAAGCTCGAGAATCCTCCTGTTTATAAACCCAAGAAGCAGAAAAAGCCAGGTTTCTTCGCTCAGGCTATGGCTCAGAGCGGCGGTATGCCTCCGGTATAATTCAGCTTCCCCATCCTGATAAAAAAGGGAGATGTTATTATGTCTATAATCGAAAAAGGTATCGGTCTGTTCTGGCTTAACACAAAAATCCAGGACGATAAAAGAATCGCTACCCTTTCTGTACCCGACGGTATCACCGAGGTTACAGACCTTGAATACCTTACCGACGGACACAAATATCATAAGCTCGATGTTTACTATCCCGAGGGAACAACGGACAAGCTTCCCGTTATCATTGACGTGCACGGCGGCGGCTGGGCATACGGAGATAAGGAGCTTAACAAAATATACTGTCTGACTCTCGCAAAAAAGGGCTACACGGTTTTCAATATGAGCTACCGTCTTTACCCCGAGGTAAACGCGAAACAGCAGCTCGAGGATGTTGCCGCAGCTCTCAGATGGATAAGAGACAATATGGCTGACTATCCCTGCGATGAAAACAACCTTTATCTTACCGGTGACTCCGCAGGCGGTATGCTTGCCGCTTTCACCGCTATGCTTTCACAAAGCAGTGAAATGCGTGACATTTATTCAATAGAGGATTTTTCTCTTAAATTCAACAGCGTTGCTCTGACCTGCCCCGTGGTGTATATGGACGATAAGCTTCCCATGGGCTTTTATACCAATATTATGCTTGGCAAGGATTTCAGAAAAGAAAAATGGGGCAGCTATGTTAACTTTGACAGGCTTCTCCCACTGGGCAAGATGCCGCCCACCTTCCTTCTTACATCCACCGGCGATTTTCTCGCAAGAGCACAAACGCTCAGATGCGCCAAGGATCTGAAGGAAAGAGGAATAGAATATCAGCTTATGGACTTTCAGAAGTTTGAAGGCTCTGATCTTCCTCATGTTTTTCCTGTTATCTATCCCGACAGAGAGCCTTCACAAAGAGCTACAAACGAGATGCTCGCCTTCTTTAAAAAGCATTCAAAGCAAACTGTCAACTTATAATCATTCACAGGGCGGCTTCAGTCGCCCTGTTTTACAAAGAGGAGATGTTTTATGAAAACCCTGATAAATCTCTTTCTCATTTTCGCCCGTATAGGCGGCTTCACCTTCGGCGGCGGGTATGCTATGCTTCCGATGCTGCAAAAAGAGGTTGTTGAAAAGAAAAAGTGGGCAACCAATGATGAGCTTATGGATTATTATGCAATAGGTCAGTGCACCCCCGGCATAATTGCCGTGAACACTGCTACCTTTGTAGGCTATAAAATCAAGGGCATCCCCGGTGCTGTTTTTGCAACTCTGGGTGTTATTTCGCCCTCTGTTTTCATCGTAGGCTGTATCGCCGCATTCATCAGCAATTTTCAGGAGCTGGAGATCGTTCAGCACGCCTTCGGCGGAATCAGAGCAGCCGTTGTCGCCCTGATTCTCAGTGCCGTTATAAAGCTTTCAAAGAAAAGCGTGGTCGATATTGCAACGGCGATTATTTTTGTCACCGTTACCCTTCTCTCCGTGTTTACAGACCTTTCCCCCGTTATTTTTGTTGTCCTCTCTGCTCTTTGCGGTCTGATACTGAAAATAAGCAAGGAAAGAAAAGAAAGCAAGACAAAGGAGGATAACATATGACAACCATCCTTTATCTCTTTGCCGAAATCTTTATCCGCTTTTTTTCCGTGGGTCTTTTTGCCATAGGCGGCGGACTTGCCACACTCCCCTTCCTTGTGGATATGGGCGAAACCACAGGCTGGTTCACACAGGCGGATATTTCAAATATGGTTGCTATTTCCGAGTCCACTCCGGGTCCCCTGGGTATAAACATGGCAACCTATATCGGCTATCAGATTTCAAGTGAGTACGGTATGGTCTTCGGCATTCTCGGCAGCATCATTGCTTCCCTCGGTGTTGTTACACCTTCACTTATCATAATCATCATCGTTGCAAAAATTCTCAACCGCTTCAAGGATTCAAAATATGTTAAATATGCCTTTTACGGCTTAAGAGCCGCTTCCTTCGGTCTCGTTGTTTCCGCCCTGCTCTCAGTGGCAAAGATCGCCTTTTTCGGCGCAGAAGCAGCTCTCACCTTCGACAATTTCTTTGTCAGCGTAAACTGGCTGACTCTCATTCTCAGCGGAGTTATCTTTTTGGTTGTCTTCAAATTCAAAAAGCTTCACCCGATTTTCCTTATCGTTGTTGCGGCGGCAGCGGGAATAATATTTAAAATGTAAACACTTTACAGCAGGCTGTCACGGATAGTCTGTTGTAATTTTTTGCTTTCACGGTTGTATTTTCCGTTGTTATTTGTTATAATTATATAATAACGGATTAAACCTATAAAAAGGAGGGAATTTTATGGAAATCGGTGCTTCATCTGCATGCTTTTATCCTTTGGAAACTGAAAAATCCTTTTTGCAGATTGCTGAGCTGGGCTTTAAGCACTGCGAGATTTTCTTTAATTCCCATTCAGAGCTTAACAGGGATTTTTTGCTTGAGCTGAGCTCTGTTAAGGAGCATTACGGTATGAATGTAATATCAATTCATCCCTATCGCTCCTTTTCAGAAGGCTATGACTTCTTTTCACGCTATAAAAGACGTTTTTATGACGGAGTTGAAAATTATAAACGACTTTTTGAGGGTACTTCTGTTTTGGGTGCGAAATATGTTGTTATGCACGGCGCAAAGCACCGTCTTGACATAAGTCTTGAGGAATATGCTGAGCGCTTCGATGCTCTCAACACAGTAGCAGAGGAATTCGGCTGCAGTGTCGCCCATGAAAACGTTGTCAAATGTGTGGGTGCAACACCCGATTTTATGAAGGGAATGCACGATCTTCTCGGCGACCGCTTCAAGGCTGTTCTTGATATAAAGCAGGCAAGACGTGCCGATGTTGACCCCCTTGAATTTATAAAAGTTCTCGGCAACAGCATTGTTCATGTTCACCTGAGCGACTTTGACTGTGCTCACGACTGTATTGCCCCTGACGAAAAAGGTCTTTTCGATTTTTCAGAGCTCTTCAAGGCTCTTAAAGCCTCCGGTTACGAAGGCGACGGTATAATCGAGCTTTATTCCGATAATTTCAGGGATAATAAGGAAATAGTACAGGGTGCACAGTAT
>JAZSPQ010000041.1:0-6992 GCA_045537485.1 Acutalibacteraceae bacterium
GCAGGTGCCGCAGGTACTGTTCACGGCTCACTCGCAGCAGGTGCTCTTACAACTACCTACACAGCTTCACAGGGTCTTCTTCTTATGATCCCCAATATGTATAAAATCGCCGGTGAGCTTCTTCCCTGCGTATTCCACGTATCAGCACGTTGTGTAGCTTCTCACGCTCATAATATCTTCGGCGACCATTCAGACGTTTACGCTTGCCGTCAGACAGGCTTCGCAATGCTCGCTGAAACAAATACACAGGAGGTTATGGACCTCGGTGCAGTTGCACACCTTGCATCAATCAAGAGCCGTGTTCCCTTCCTCAACTTCTTTGACGGCTTCCGTACATCTCACGAGCTTCAGAAGATCGAAGTATGGGATTTCGATGACCTTAAGGAAATGTGCGATATGGATGCTGTTGAAGCTTTCCGTAAGAGAGCTCTCAATCCCGAGCGTCCCGTAATGCGCGGTTCACACGAAAACGACGACATCTTCTTCCAGAACAGAGAAGCATGTAACAAATACTACGATGCAGTTCCCGAAATCGTTGAAGAATACATGGGCAAGGTTAACGCTAAGCTCGGTACAGATTATCAGCTCTTCAACTACTACGGTGCTCCCGACGCTGAAAGAGTTATCGTGGCTATGGGTTCATTCAACGACGTTGCAGAAGAGGTTGTTGATTACCTCACAGCAGCAGGCGAAAAGGTAGGTCTTATCAAGGTTCGTCTTTACAGACCCTTCTCAGCTAAGCACCTTCTCGCAGCTATTCCCGAAACAGTTAAGAAGATTGCTGTTCTCGACAGAACAAAGGAGCCCGGTGCACTCGGCGAACCCCTTTATCTTGACGTTGTTACCGCTCTTGCAACTGCAGGCAGAACAGGTATCAAGGTAATCGGCGGCCGTTACGGTCTCGGTTCAAAGGATACACCTCCCTCAAGCGTATTTGCTGTATTCACAGAGCTCCAGAAGGATGAGCCCAAGAATCAGTTCACAATCGGTATCGTTGACGACCTTACCAACCTTTCACTCGAAGAGGTTCCCGCTCCCAACACAGCAGCAGAGGGCACAATCGAATGTAAGTTCTGGGGTCTCGGCGGTGACGGCACAGTTGGTGCTAACAAGAACTCAATCAAGATCATCGGTGACCATACAGATAAGTATGTTCAGGCATACTTCCAGTATGACTCAAAGAAGACCGGCGGTATCACAATTTCTCACCTTCGTTTCGGCGACAAGCCCATCAAGAGCCCCTACTATATCAACAAGGCTGACTTCGTAGCATGTCACAACCCCTCATATGTTGACAAGGGCTTCAAGATGGTTGACGACGTTAAGCCCGGCGGTGTTTACCTCATCAACTGCCAGTGGTCAGACGAAGAGCTTGAAGCACATCTCCATGCAGATGCTAAGAGATATATCGCAAAGAACAACATTCAGCTTTACACAGTTAATGCTATCGACCTTGCAGAAAAGGTTGGTATGGGCAAGAGAACAAACACAGTTCTTCAGTCAGCATTCTTTGCTCTTGCAAATGTTATGCCCTCAGCAGAAGCTATCCAGTATATGAAGGATGCAGCAACAAAGTCCTACTCAAAGAAGGGTCAGGATATCGTTGATGCTAACCACAACGCTATTGATGCAGGTGCTACCGCTTACCATAAGGTAGAGGTTCCCGCTTCATGGGCAGAAGCAGTTGACGGCGCAGCAGCTCCCGCTTCAGAGGGTGCAGAAAAGCTCGTTAAGATGGTTGACACAATCCTTAAGCCCGTAGGCGTAATGGGTGGTTACTCACTTCCCGTTTCAGCATTCGCTGATCACGCTGACGGTACCTTCGAGCACGGTGCATCAGCTTACGAAAAGAGAGGCGTTGCAGTTCTCGTTCCCGAATGGGATCCCACCACTTGCGCAAAGTGTAACCAGTGTGCTTATGTTTGTCCTCACGCTACAATCCGTCCCTTCGCTATGACAGAGGAAGAGGTTGCAGCAGCTCCCGCTAACATGAAGGTTTGCGAGAAGCCCGTTGTTAAGACAAACTACAAATATACTCTTGCAGTATCTCCCATGGACTGTATGGGTTGCGGCGTATGTATCGGCGTATGTCCCACAAAGTCACTTAAGATGGTTTCCAAGGAATCACAGCTCGCAGAGCAGCCCGTATTTGATTACTGCGTAGCCAATGTAACAGAAAAGCCCGAAACAACTGCAGTTATGAACGTTGTTTCCAGCCAGTACAAGAAGCCTCTCCTCGAGTTCTCAGGCTCATGCGCAGGTTGTGCAGAAACAGCTTACGCTCGTCTCGTAACTCAGCTCTTCGGTGACAGAATGTACATCTCCAACGCTACAGGCTGTTCATCAATCTGGGGCGGTCCCGCAGCAACATCACCCTACACTGTAAACAAAGACGGTCACGGTCCTGCTTGGGCAAACTCACTCTTTGAGGATAACGCTGAACACGGTCTCGGTATGTACTACGGCCAGAAGGCTATCAGAGACAGACTCATCGACGACGTTAAGGGTATGCTTGAATCCGAGTGCTGTGCAGCAGAGGTTAAGGCTGCAGGTGAAGAATATCTTGCAACTCTCGCTGACGGTGCTAAGAATGCAGAAGCTGCTAAGGCTCTTGCAGCAGCTATCGAAGCAGCAGGCGCAAACTGTGACCTTTGCAAGGATGTACTTGCTAACAGTGAATACCTTGCTAAGAAGTCAGTATGGATCTTCGGCGGCGACGGTTGGGCATACGATATCGGTTACGGCGGTCTTGACCATGTACTTGCTTCAGGTGAAGATGTAAACGTATTCGTATTCGATACAGAGGTTTACTCCAACACCGGCGGTCAGGCTTCAAAGGCTTCAAACATCGGTCAGGTTGCACAGTTCGCAGCTGCAGGTAAGGAAATCAATAAGAAGAGCCTTGCTGAAATCGCTATGAGCTACGGCTATGTTTATGTTGCACAGATCGCTATGGGCGCTAACATGGCTCAGACTCTCAAGGCAATCCAGGAAGCAGAAGCATATCCCGGTCCCTCACTCATCATCGGCTACTCACCCTGCGAAATGCACTCAATCAAGGGCGGTATGGTAAATTGCCAGGCTGAAATGAAGAAGGCAGTTGAATGCGGCTACTGGAACATCTTCCGTTACAACCCCGCTCTCAAGGCAGAAGGCAAGAATCCCTTCACACTTGATTGCAAGGAGCCCAACGCTGACTACCAGGCATTCATCAAGAATGAGGCTCGTTATACAAGACTTATGCGTGAATTCCCCGGCAGAGCAGAAGCTCTCTTTGCTAAGAGTGAAAAGGTTGCTAAGGAAAGATACCCACACCTTCTCAACCTCAAGGATCCCTAGGCTCCCGACGCTGAAAAACAATAATAAAGGCGGTTCCCGAGGCACCCGCTTTTTTGTTGTAATGCAAAATGCGGACCCTTCCGTCAGCCTGACGGCTGCCACCTTCCCTTTCAGGGCAGGCAAGAAAATGCAAAATTGCGTCGGACTCGGGTGAAAAAGGGAAAGAGCTACCCGCCAAGTAAACAAGCAGAAAAGTTCTTTTGATTCTCGGCGCCCCTGAAAGGGGAGCTGTCAAGACGGAGTCTTGACTGAGGGGTTCTCAAAAAAAAGCAATGCCCTTGCGGCGAGCAAGAGAAAAGTGCAAAATGCGGACCCTTCCGTCAGCCTGACGGCTGCCACCTTTTCCTCCGGAAACCGGCAAAACCCTCCCGTCACCCTTCGGGAGCCACCCTCCCTTTCAAGGAGGGCGAGGCTAAGGTTTGCACCTTCGGTGCTATTATAACCTCGTCACTTCGTGACACTCCCTCTAACAGAGGGAATCACCTTTCAGGGCAGGCAAGAAAATGCAAAATTGTGCCGTACATCGGATGAAAACGGTAAATTGTATCCGCCCCGTAAAGGGTCAGGTTGATGCAAACGTAAATTATAGCATCATGTAGGGCACGGCCTTGGTCGTGCCGGGATGAGGTTAAAAGGTATACACGAAGATTTCTTTTTTATTTTTATTGCTATAGTCGATTACGCTTTTCGTGCCTCTTGAAGTGCCGTCCCAAAGAGCGATAACAACATCGGCATAATCAACGATAAGTCGGTTTCGTATAATTGGTGCGGCTCTGCCGTATTTTTTATAGTCGGGCAGAAATTCGGTGTATGCAATATTATTTCTTTCTGCAAAAAGCTTTGCACAGGTATCAACACCCTTTGCTCCGCCTGAAACTATTTCCGTTGTGCCTTCGAGGATATAATTTTCAAGATTTTCTATTGTTATTGTTCTTGAACCTATTATTGCAACCTTCATACTGTACTCCTTTTAAATAATAGATGCACGGTGCATCCGTTTTGCAAATTATAGCACAAAATATATCTAAAATAAAGTCATAATGATTTTATTTTGGAGGCATAATATGGCTATTAAGAGTATTTCTTTCCGACTTGAAGAAAATCTGTTGAAAAAGCTTCATTACATTGCTGATTATGAGGGTAGAAGTGCCAACAGTCAGGTAATGGTGCTTATCAGAGATGCTGTTGATGATTTCGAGAAAAAGCACGGTGCTATTGAATTGGAAGAAAAGAAGAATAACGATTAAACCTATTTAAAGCGACCCGAAAAGGTTGCTTTTCTTATACTATTATATATAGGGTGATTTTCGTTGAAAAAAATCCGCTTTTGTGCTATTATGTTTACATAATAAGGAGGTGCCCCGATATGTGGAAAATCAAAACCGAAGTCATCCACCCCGAGCTTCGTGCGGTGGGAAATATTATAAGAACGGTTATGCCGAAGTTTACTCTCGGCTTTTTCAAAACTGCGGATTTTTTTCTTCAGAAATTCGGACTTCCTGACCTGACAAAGGGCATAAAATCCGAGGAAATATATATTGACCGTGAGGACGGCAGTAAGCTTCGTCTTCGTGTCTGCTCTCCCAAAGAGAAAAGAGATAGTGTTCCCGGCCTTTTGTGGATTCACGGCGGAGGCTACGGTCTGGGGTGTCCCGAGCAGGATTTTCATTTTATACAGAAATTTGTAGATGCTTCAGGCTGCGTTGTGGTTGCTCCCGATTACACCAAGTCGGTCAGAGCTCCCTTTCCTGCGGCTTTTAACGATTGCTATAATGCGCTTTTATGGCTAAAAGAAAACGGACACAAGTACGGAATGAGAGAGGATAAAATTTTCGTCGGCGGTAACAGTGCAGGCGGGGGATTATGTGCTGCGGTTGCACTTAAGGCGAGAGATACGGGCGACGTGAATATCGCTTTTCAGATGCCTCTTTATCCGATGATTGACGACAGGATGATTACTCAATCTTCACAGAACAACGATGCGCCCGTGTGGAACAGTAAATCCAACGAGCTTGGCTGGAGGTTGTATCTCGGTGAAGCCTACGGCACCGATGATGTATCAAAGTATGCCGCACCTGCCCGGGAAAAAGATTACAGCAATCTTCCGCCTACGCTTACCTATGTGGGTACTGTTGAGCCCTTTACCGATGAAACTGTTGAATATGTTGAAAAGCTCAGAAGCGAGGGCGTTGAGGTAAACTTCAGACTTTTTGACGGGTGTTTTCACGGGTTTGATTTATTCAAGTGGACAAAGCCTGCAAAGGAAGCGGAAAAGTTCCTGATTGACGGCTTTATGTATGCGGTGCAGAATTACAGTGCACCGCAGAAGCGGTAACGGTGTCTGTCGGCTGTGTCAGGGAATATTTCAGTTGATTTAACAAGAAAAATAGGTGTGCAACCTGTGGTTGCTAAAATTTAAACCGATATTGATAGACTTTTTGGCTTTTTACATGATAAAATACAGTCAGAAAGGAGAGGTAAGATGAATTCTATCGGTGAAAGAATTTATGAAATAAGAAAGAAGAGAAATCTGTCTCAGGGTGAGCTTGCAGATAAGCTTGATGTTTCAAGACAGACTGTTTCAAAGTGGGAAAATAATATTTGTCTGCCTGAGGTTGAAAAGCTGATGCAGCTCAGCGAGGCTTTGGGGGTTACTACCGACTACATATTAAAAGGTGTAACCGAAAAAGAGACAGCAAAAGAAAAGGAAACAGTTTACGTTTATATAAAAGAGCCGACCGATGAGGCTGAAAAGAAGAAGCGTACATCAAGGAGAAATGCGGGAATCGTGCTTTTGCTTGTGGGCGGACTTGCAACAGTGGCTTTGCTTGTAATAGGTCTGCTTATTCCTGCAATACTTACTGGTACAGTTTGTTTGGTGGGTATAATTTTAGCTTTCGGTGAGAAGCACCCGATACTTACTGCAGCATGGACTGTTTATATAATTGCGATGTGTTGCCTTGCGCCGTATATGGTAATCGGTCCGATAATGGTGTTTCTCCCGGAGCTTTATAATTGGGATGATGCGGTGTATCTTATAATTCCGTATCTCGAATGGTCAATTCTTCCTGTGCTTATAATGTGCACCGTTAAAGCTAAGAGGGGATATATATTCAGGAAAAAAGACTGAAATTACTATACTATTATAATATATATGCAGAATCAGTACACACTCGCTCGGGTGTGTACTCTATATTTTGTATCAAAAATCGCTGAAAACACAAGGATTAGTGTAGAAAAAAGCTCTTAAAATTTCTTGCATTTTTCACAAACTTTTTTTGGAAAAATCGTTGACATTTACCAAACTATATGTTATTATTATCAGGCATGTAAAGCGGGTTTGGGTATAACTGCGTCTTTACATAACCTCAAGATATGCGATGATGCGGGAGGTGGCTGCCCCTGAGGCAGGAAATTTCCGCGGAGTATGTCCGATTTAAAACCGGGCGATCTATATTTCATCTTTAACGCTGTTATCTTGCGTTAAGTGTCGGGTGCTTCTCCGTAGGGGAATTCTGCGCCTCGGACTTAAACAGCGTATAGGGGTGAACTGTGCTTTTTTCAAAGCTTCGACCGGAAATATCACGTTTCCGGTTTTTAAATGGGAAATGTGTAAACACCCGGGCGAGTAGAGAAAAAACGCACCGCCCTAC
>JAZSPQ010000110.1:0-3864 GCA_045537485.1 Acutalibacteraceae bacterium
TAAGCGAATAGGTTGGTTACACTGCTTGCGGTGATTTCCATATATCATATCTTTCTCTTTCACACCCCGAAAAAGGCTCCGCTCAGGCGGAGTCTTTTTCATAGGGACTAGGGGTTAGGGATTAGGGAATCGTAGGGGCGGCCATTGGCCGTCCGCTTTTTCAGTAGCAAGTAGTAAGGCGATGCCCTTCGGGCATTTATAGGATACCGTAGGGACACGGCGAGCCGTGTCCGCACAACTCAACCACCAAACATCTCTGAAATAAACCCGTAGGGGCGGATATTATCCGCCTGTTTTTCAGTAGCCAAGAAGAACCTTCAGCAGACATATTTCTTTGTTTCACGTGAAACAATCCAATTCGTATTGCGAATTGAAAAAAATCCGTCGAAACCCTTTAAAACTCAAAAACTATGTGATATAATAGCTTTTAAAGACGAAAATTCCGATATGAGAAAGGAAAAAAGAATGGGAAAAACTATCGCAATAGTTAACCAAAAGGGCGGAGTGGGAAAAACTACCTCAGCGGTCAACCTTGCGGCGGCAGTGGGAAATTACGGCTACAAGGTGCTTCTTGTTGATGCGGACCCACAGGGTAATGCCACAAGCGGCTTGGGCGTTAATAAAAGAGACGTTAAAAAGTCCTCTTACGATGTTATTGTCAGAGGCACCGACGCTGATGAGGTTATACTTTCAACCGCATATAAAGGGCTTGATATTCTTCCTGCCAATATGGATCTTGCCGGCGCAGAGCTTGAACTGGTCGATATGCAGGGCAGAGAAAGCCGTATAAGGACTGCACTTGCACCGATTAAAGACAGATACGATTTTATTTTTATAGACTGTCCTCCTTCATTGGGCCTTATCACGGTGAATATTCTTTGTGCCGTTGATACTGTTATCGTACCTATTCAGTGTGAATACTATGCTCTGGAGGGTTTATCACAGCTTATGAATACCGTAAGACAGGTCAAGAGATTATATAATCCGCTTGTTGATTTGGAAGGTGTACTTCTTACAATGTATGACGGCAGACTTAATCTTACACAGCAGGTTGTATCAGAGGTTAAGAGATTCTTTCCTCAGAAGGTTTATGCATCGGTAATACCGAGAAATGTGCGTCTTTCAGAGGCGCCTTCCTTCGGTAAGCCGGTATATTACTATGACAGGTCATCAAAGGGCAGTGTTGCCTATGACGAGCTGGCAAAAGAATTTCTTAAAAAGAATAATAAAAAACTGAAGGGATAGGAGGCGTAATATGGCAGTTAATAAAAAAGGCGGTCTCGGCAAAGGACTTGATGCGCTTTTTCTTGATAATTCAACTGAGGAAAAGGGCGGCTCCGTAACGGTGAATATAAACGATATTGAGCCTAACAGAGATCAGCCCAGAAAGGATTTTGATGAGGAAGCCCTTAAGGAGCTTGCAGACAGTATTGCTCTTCACGGTGTTATTCAGCCCCTTCTTGTAAGACCCATATCCGATGGCGGCTATCAGCTTGTAGCCGGTGAAAGACGTTGGCGCGCCTCAAGAATGGCAGGTCTTACAGAGGTACCCGTATTTATAAGAGAGATGACAGACCGTCAGGTTGCTGAGATGGCTCTTATCGAAAACCTGCAGCGTGAGGACCTGAATCCCCTTGAAGAAGCAAAGGGCTATGCTCTTCTTATGAAAAGCTACGATATGACTCAGGAGCAGGTTGCAAAAAGTGTGGGCAAATCAAGACCCGCTGTTGCAAATGCAATGAGAATTCTTGAGCTGCCCGATGAAATTCTCGAATATGTGAGAAACGGTAAGCTTTCCGCAGGTCACGCAAGAACACTTCTTCCCCTTAAGGATATCAAGACCCTTTTAAAGCTTGCAAATGAGATAATTGCAAGAGATATATCCGTCAGAGAAACGGAAAGAATAGTTAAGTCGATCCTTAACCCGAAAAAAGAGCAGGTACCTAAGAAAAAGGTTAAGCGTGATTCTTATTATGACGAATGTGAGCTTGCAATTCGTGCCGAGCTTGGCAGAAAGGCAGAAATTCACGTTGCAAAGGGAAATAAGGGCACAATAGAAATAGAGTTTTTCAGCAAAGAAGATTTACAGAGCATACTTGAAGCTCTTGTAAGATAAAATAATTCCAATTAAGAATAAAGGAGCAATTACAATGTTAGATATCAAGCTTATAAGAGAAAATCCTCAGAAGGTAAAGGATGCAATGAAGACAAGAAACAAGGATATGGATGCCCTTGTTGACGAAATCCTTGAAATTGACGCTAAGGTACGCGAGCTCACACAGAAGGCAGACGCACTTAAGGCAGAGCAGAATGCTGCAAGTAAGGATATCCCCCGTATCAAGAAGGAAGGCGGAGATATCAGCGGAATTATGACAAGAATGAACGCTATCAAGGAAGAAGTAAAGGTACTTGATGCTGAAAAGGCAGAGCTTGCCGCTAAGCAGAAGACTATGATGTACGAATTCCCCAACGTACCCTCAGATGCAACACCTATCGGTAAGGATGACAGTGAAAATGTTGAAATCCGCCGCTGGGGTGAGCCCAGAAAGTTTGACTTCGAGGCAAAGGCACACTGGGATATCGGTGCTGACCTCGGTATTCTTGATCCCGAAACCGCTGCAAAGGTAACCGGCGCACGCTTCCACTTCTACAGAGGCCTCGGCGCAAGACTTGAAAGAGCTATCATCAGCTTCTTCCTTAACACACATACCGAGCACGGCTACACAGAGGTATTCCCTCCCTTTATGGTTAACAGAGCTTCAATGACAGGTACAGGTCAGCTTCCTAAGTTTGAAGAGGATGCTTTCAAGCTCACAAACGACTATTTCCTTATCCCCACTGCAGAGGTACCCGTAACAAATATGTACCGTGACGATATTCTTGACGGTGACAAGCTTCCTATGAGCTTCTGCGCATACTCTGCTTGCTTCAGAGCGGAGGCAGGCTCAGCAGGACGTGACACAAGAGGTCTTATCCGTCAGCATCAGTTCAACAAGGTTGAGCTTGTTAAGTTCACAAAGCCCGAGGAAAGCTATGCAGAGCTCGAAAAGCTCACCAACGATGCAGAAAGAGTACTTCAGCTTCTCGGTCTCCCCTACCGTGTTGTTGCTCTTTCAAGCGGCGATATCGGTTTCTCAAGTGCAAAGACCTACGACATCGAGGTATGGATGCCTTCTTACGGCAGATATGTTGAAATCAGCTCCTGCTCCAACTTTGAAGACTTCCAGGCACGCCGCGCATCAATCCGCTTTAAGAACGGCCCCAAGGAAAAGGCACAGCTTGTTCACACCCTTAACGGCTCAGGTGTTGCAGTCGGCAGAACAACCGCCGCTATTCTTGAAAACTATCAGAATGCAGACGGCACAGTTACAATCCCCGAGGCACTTATTCCTTATATCGGAACTGACATTATCAAATAATAAAACGCCCTTAGGGGCGTTTTTAATTTACAGTTATCACGGACAACCGATGGTCGCCCCTACCGTATTATTTTTGATTTAAGGAAATGAATTGGCTACGCCATGAATTGACCTTGTCATGAATTGCCTATGGCATGAATTGGCTTACGCCATTAAACGCCCGTCGGGCGTTCCCTGACTACTGACTACTCGGACGGCCAATGGCCGCCCCTACTCCCTCGGCCCTCACTACTCCCTAGTCCCTAATCCCTACCCCCTATTCCCTCAAAGCACTTGTAAAAATCACAGAGCTGTGCTATAATGACACAGAATGTAGCCTAAAAGGAGGTATTGCATTGTCTTTAAAGTCAACGGTGATCTATACAAAGAATAATTTTATGAAATACCGCTATCTTTTACAGGAGCTGGTGGTTAAAAATATAAAGCTTCAATACAGAAACTCGGC
>JAZSPQ010000070.1:0-19593 GCA_045537485.1 Acutalibacteraceae bacterium
AGGAAGGTATCCTTTGCCTCGTCATTCATAATAAGGTCAAGATAACGCTGACGGTATCTTGTGTCTGTATTGGTAAGGCCGTGGAACTTTTCGGGCAGAGGAAGAAGTGACTTGGAAAGAAGTGTAATCTTTTCTGCGTGAATTGAGATTTCACCTGTCTTAGTTTTGAAAACTGAGCCCTCGATACCGATGATATCGCCGATGTCAAGCTTCTTGAATGCCTTGTATTCCTCTTCGCCGAGGCTGTCTCTTGCAACATAAGACTGAATGTTACCCTTAAGGTCCTTAACGTTGCAGAAGGATGCCTTACCCATAATACGCTTTGACATCATACGGCCTGCAATGCGTACCGTTTTACCCTCGAGCTCGTCGAAGCTTTCTTTTATAACTGCACTGTGGTGTGTCTGGTCATACTTTGTGATAACAAAGGGATCCTTGCCCTCCTGCTGAAGAGCCTGAAGCTTGTCAACACGTACCTTTCTTAACTCGTTGACATCCTGTACGGCTTCTGTCTGAGGAAGGTTGTTGTTCTTTTCCTGTGACATATTATTCTGTCCTTTCGGGGGATTTATTTTGTGATTTCGATAACCTCGTACTTGATGATACCGCCGGGAGCTTCAACATCAACGATGTCTCCTGCCTTGTGGCCGATAAGAGCCTTTGCAACGGGTGATTCGTCACTTGTGAGATAGTCAACGCCCTTATCCTTTGAGGTTGAGGTTGAGGAGATGATCTGATATTTGTAAACGTCGCCGTATTCGATATCCTTGATTGTAACCTTTGAGCCCATCTGGATAACGTCTGTTGAAAGAGAATCCTCGTCAATAAGCTTTGCTCTTGAAAGAATATCCTCAATTTCGCTGATACGTGCTTCGAGCTTACCCTGGTCGTTTCTTGCTTCGTCGTACTCACTGTTTTCGGATAAGTCACCGAAGGAAAGTGCAACCTGAATCTTTTCTTTGATTTCCTGACGGCCTCTTACTCTGAGGTCTTCAAGCTCAGCCTCCAATTCCTTAAGGCCTTGAGAAGTAAGGAGAATTTCCTGTGCCATTGTATATCGTCCTTTCGTGATTGATTATTAGTTTACAGATTTATACATTATGATATTATATTAAATATCGCCTCGGGTGTCAAGAGGAAAGAGGGAAATTTTAAGTAGCAAGCAGTAAGTAGCAAGTAGTAAGGGATGCCTTACGGCATTTGTCGGATTTGAGAAACAAAAAGACAGAGGGGTTGCCTCTGTCTTAAAGAGAATTATTTATTTAACACAGGGGATAACACAGGGGACGGTTCTATGTGTTAATAGTGTTTCCTGACCAACCCGATACTAACACCCGTCAACCTGCTTGCTTGTCTTCACTTTTCATCCGAACACACAGAACCGTCCCCCGTGTTACCTTTCCGCGCCTTACTTATTTGCTATATGATTAGCAATTAGAGACACAACAAATTCAAGTACATATAAAACCATAAACAACCAAAATGAATGTATACAAGAAATACATATACTCATTACAAAATGTATTACACCACACATAATTGCATTAAGTTTTCCGCGCATCTCTTTTCTATTATCAAGCAATGATACTGGAATCATACACAGCATAATAACAGCAATAACAACGGAATGTGTAAAAAACTTGCTATGTAGACCTTCCACAACACTGAATATAATTAAATTTATTCCTGTAAATCCGTAACTCAAACAGATGAATAGTATATATTTTCCTGTTTTTCCTATGTCTAAAATTGTATTCTTTTTGTTCATTGCACCACCATTATGAAGAGCTCTTTGTAAATAATTTACGACAATAATTTAGTCCATTCGATGTAAGTCCTGAGAAAACTGTACGAATAGTACCAACCGAATTAACACAGGGGACGGTTCTATGTGTTATGCAGAACCGTCCCCTATTAAGCTTAACCGTACTTCTCCAGAAGCTGATTTGCCGCAAGACATACCCTTGCCGCATCGGCATTATAAAGAGGATATGCGTGGTCATCCATAAGTTCAGCGTAGTTTGTCATATAAGTAACCACACGGTCAATATCATTCATCATAACTGCCGCCTGAAGATTTGCTCCCCAATAGAAAACATCGTCATATTCAAAGCTTTCCCAGTTGTAGCTCTCGCAGAATTTATCGTAAAGCATATTTGCTCTCTCGGTGTTGGGAGCAATCAGACCGTGAATGATGGGGAAAAGCTGAGCGGTTGCGCAAGGGTAGTACTTACTCCAGAAGAAAACATCGGAGGTAATACCGCTGAGCTTCCAGGCACCTACCTGGTAGTGGCCGAGAAGAGGCAACCAGAGCTGTGTTTCGATTGTTTCAGCTACCTCAACGGCAGCGGCGGCACATTTTTCTGCTGTAGCTTTATAGGCTTCCCCAAGGTCATTGAGTACATTACCGTAAAGCTCTGCGGCATCAAGCATACCCTCATAAACCTCACAGTTATCCATAAGGTACTTTACTCTCCAGTCAGGCTTTGCATAGGTCAGTCCCTTGTGGAAGGTTGCAAACATCGCATTTATAATACGCTCAATTTCATCGGCGTGAGCGATTATGTATTCTCTGTCCCCTGTTTCGTTGTAGTACTTATTAAGCACCGAAAGGAAGGTTGCGGCGTAGGAATCGGTTGAATCGTAGGAATAATTGCGCTTATACATAGCAATGGTTTCGCCTGCGACCTTGCCGTCCTTAACCTCAATAAGATAATCATAAATCGTACCGTCAACGCCGTTATAGTCGGCTTCGGCGGTGTTGAGATGAGCAAAATGCCAATCCATATATGCCTTTACCTCATCGGCGTATTCGTCGGCTTCGTCAAGAAGGGCAAGAGCCGCAAAATCGGCAAAGTAGGGATTCATTCTTACCTCACCGTTTTTCACGGGAGTCATAGGTATTGCGCCGTTATCAAGCTGAAGGGACGCGAGCCACTCGATTTCCGTTTCGTAAACCTCACGGAAAAGTGCTATGTTTTCCTCGGTGGGTACACCCTCGCGGGGTGCAATCGGTAAAAGATCGTCACCGGGTGCGGCAAGGCCGAAAATTGTCATTATAAACGCATAAATAGCAGCAATAATCTTTTTCATATCATCTTACCTCTTCAATAAGCTCTATAAACGCCTGTGAAATTGCCGAAGCTCCTTCGGGTCCTACTGAAATCTGCTCGTGTGACTTCGAGGAGTCGTAGTCGTTATCGGGTACGATATAGCCGATTGCATCGTTACAAAGACCGAAGGTGAGAATTTCGTCACCCTCGTCAAAGAGAGTATTAAGTGCGGGATAGGGATATTCTGTACCGTTGAAGGAGTTTTCCGCAGTGCTGAAGCCGCCGTAAATGATTTCGGGGAAGGCTTCACCGGGCATCATAAGAATTTTGATATTCTCACCGATTTCAGCATAGCCGATTTCGGTTGTCATCTTGATTTTGCCATCATCCCGATAGGCTTTGGCACTTGTTACACCTGCTCTTTCGGCAAGTCTGAAAATAAAGTTATCAACCTTCACCTCAACCTGCTTGTGAGCAACGTTGAGTATGGGCTTTACGGGCTCTGCCTTTTCCATAAGCTCTGCAAAGGTATCCGCAAGCTTGTCACCGTACTGAGTGATTTTTTCAATGTCAGTTTCGCCTGTTATGCCGTTTGAAGCACCGAGATTTCCGTGGATTGTGCCGCCGATTGCACCCTGAATGAAGATAAAGTCTGCATCATATTTTTCCTGCACTGCCTTGTCAAGATAGTAGGGATAGTCGGCAGAAAGCTTACTGTTTTCCCACTCTATGTATACGGGATGTGCACCGAAGTTTGAAATTAAAATTTCTCTCTTTGCACTGTCATCGGGCACAAAACGGAAAAGATGGATATTTTCGTCATATGAGCGGGGTCCTCTGCCGTCGGTAAAGAAGTTTTTATAGTTTCCGGTACCGTAGTAAAGAGTACCCTCACTGCGTGTTTCGTAAGCAGTACGAATAGCATCTGCAGTTTTTTCTACGAGGGCATTCATATACTTCTCGTTCTTGCCTGTTTTCGGAAGGGTACCCCAAAGACCCTGAGTATCAACGGCACTGTGTGTATGGGTAACGCCCACATTCACACTTATAATACCCTCTGCGCCGATAATATCGGCGAGCTTTTCTCTTATAAGCTTAACGTCGTTATTCATAAGACCGACGGCATCAATCCAAGCAAAGGCAACTGCACCTCTGCCCGAGTTATCGTCGAGCACAACCGCCTTTACCCATAATTCGTCGATAACACCCGTTGCATTCTGTGCGGGGAATTTAAGGTAGCCGCCGAGGTAATAATTTTCCTCATCCCAATCATCGGGAGTAAGCTCATTTTTTGCATAGCCTACGCTCCATTTATCAGCTACGGGAGCATCAATAAAGGTTTCGGTACCCGTAAGGAAATCTGAAGTCAGGTCAACCTCGTTTTTCTTATCAAAGCCGATACCCGTACCGCCCTGAAAAGCCGCGCTGAGAAGAAAAGTAAAGCCTGTGATAAGAGCTGTCATACTTGCAATTAACCTTTTGATAAAATTCATATTTCTTCCTCCTGTTTTTATTTTTTATTATTATAACACAGCCCGCAAATAAAAATCAAGAAAAAGCACGCATAAAAAGCAGTCGGAGCAAAAGCACTCCGACCGCCTTGTTATTCCGGGAATTTATTATGCAGGTACGTATTTAATACCGTCTAGTAAAAATGAGCCGTCATCGTTTTCCTCGAATGAAAACGAAGTGGGAATACTCTTACCGCCGACGTTAAAGTTAAAGCTGTCCTTGAAGCTGAGAGTGCCGTCCTTAAGAGTGTAATCGAAGCCGATACTGCTTCCTGCCACCTCAACGTGAACGGTGCCGCCGTCGAAGCGAAGAGAGGTAAAAATCACTTCGGGGTCATTGGGATTTTCGGGTCTGTATGTACCCGAAGGCTTCTTACCGCAGGCAGTAAGACAAGCCGTGAGCACAACGGCGATGAGTAAAATTGCTAGTACCTTCTTTGTTGTGTTGTTTTTCATTGTAAATCCTTCTTTCTTTGTTTTTCGGAACATTTCCGTTCCTTTTTACAGCCTTATTATACACAGGCGCAATTACGGTTTTTGCAAAGCGTTTCCAACTTGTCTGACATTATTGTCAAAAAAGAGATAAATGCTGAAAAGAGACGCCTTCGGCGGCAATAAGAAGGTTTGTGTCTTGATTTTTTCTCTTATTATTGATATAATATTATGAATATTTAAAAATATATACACAGAGGTGCTTATTATGATAAAGATTTCTCCCTCAATTCTCTCCTGCGACTATTCGAAAATGGGTGAAGAATTTGAAAATATGAAAAACTGCCGTGCAGACTGGCTCCACATCGATGTTATGGACGGCCATTTTGTGCCCAACATAACCTTAGGCGCTCCCCTTGTGAAATGCCTTCGCAAGTGCAGTGACCTTGTTTTTGACTGCCACCTTATGATAAGCGACCCTAAAAAATATATCCCCGACTTCATAAAAGCCGGAGCTGATGTTATATGCTTCCACGTTGAAGCCGATTCCCCTATCGAGGAAACCATAGACCTTATAAGAGAAGGCGGTAAGGTTGCCGCCCTTGCAGTAAAGCCCGGTACACCCATTGAAACTGTTTACCCCTATCTTGATAAGCTGGGTATGGTGCTGGTTATGACAGTTGAGCCGGGCTTCGGCGGTCAAAGCTTTATGGAGGATATGATGCCCAAAATCGTAGCTCTTCGCAAGGAATGTGCCGCGAGAGGTCTCACAATGGACATTCAGGTTGACGGCGGCATAAGCCTGAAAACTGTAGAAACCGCCGCCAAGGCAGGAGCTAATGTGCTTGTTGCCGGCTCAGCCATTTTCGGCAGTGAGGACCCGAAGGAAACTATCTCACTTCTCAGAAGCAGTGCCGCAAAGTATTTCTAAGGCGTTATTTTCAATAAGGAGCTCGCCGCACTCCCTGAGTCGTTCTTCGTCACAGAGCTCATCGGAATAAAGGCTAAGAAACTCCGAACAGACATAAAAAATGCTTTGTTCACCTTCAACAGCCAAAAAGTATTCATTATCCCTTTTATAAAGACTGCTTTTTACTTTCCCGTTTATGCTCACTGACCTTGCAAGGTCAAAAAAGCCGTCAAGCTTTTTTGCTGTATAGATTTTTCTGCGGGACAGCGGCTTTTTTATCGGTGTGTTATTGAGAATAATAATACAGCCGCCCTCACCGTCAGGAAGTATATCTATAAGGGTATTTTCGGATATAACCTTATCATTGCCCGACATTTTCGCCGTTTCACTTATAATTTTGTAAATCGCCGTTTTGCTTTTCACCACATTTCTTGTGATGTTTTCATATGTAAGGCGGCAGGACTCCAGCTCGGCCTTGCTGAATTCAATGATTGTTACCTCTTCGCCTGTGGTTGATATTTTCATAGGTGTACCTTCCTTTCAGTTACACTAATATCATACTATTTACGGCTCACGCTTTCAACGCAAAAATATTTCCAATTAAGGAGGCTTCTCTTTTGGGTAAGACTTCAAAAATTAAAACACTTATCGGAAAAGATGATATGTTCAGATATAACTTGGACACTGTTTTGTTGTGTCTGGGTCTTTTCGCCGTGGGTATAAGCCTCAATAAGCTTGCCCTCTATCAAGGCATAGCCTGTCTTTTAAGCGGTATCATAAGCGAATATATCGGCTTTTCCCTTATACTGAAAAAGAAAAGCTTTTCAGATTTAAGCGTATTTGCCTCAAGCCTTCTTATCGCTTTGCTTTTGCCTGCTTCGGCACCTCTTTATGTGGGTATTCTCGCCTCGGCTTTTGCGGTTTTCGTTGCAAAGCTGCCCTTCGGCGACAGCAGGAATGCTCCCTTCGTTCCCGCGGCGGCAGGCTTCTGCTTTGTTGCAATGCTTTTCCCCGAAGAGACTTTCACCTATGCGGCAGAGGGCTCTGCCCTGCTGTTTTCATCACAGGAGGGCTTTATCAGAGGTACGACTCTTCTTGATATGCTCTCACAGGGCAACAGCATAAGGCTGAACACCTTCGGCATTGCCGCCCTTCTTTCAGGTAACATCCCCGGAGCAATGGGCACAACAAGCATTTTAGCCCTTCTAGGTGTTTTCGGTTACCGTCTGATAAGAGACCCGAAGCGACTCACGGTAAGTGCAGGCTTCATTTTAAGCTCTGCTGTGTTTGTGTGTCTTTTTCCACGTCTTCACACCGATATTCTCACCTGTATGATTCTTGAGCTGTGTGCAGGAAGTCTCATTTTCACAGCTCTTATGCTTATCAATGACCCGGTTTCATCACCTGCAAAGCCTCTCAGAGGTCTGCTTTACGGTGCTTTGGCAGGTATTATTTCAATGGCTCTGAGATATTTCGGCAACATATATGACGGCAGTGTTTTCGCCGTACTCATTATGAACTGCCTGTGGCCTGCCCTTTTCGGCGAAACAGCTTCAACAAAGCTTATGCCCAAGGAAAGGAAAAAGAAGGCACCCAAGGAAAAAAAGCCGAAAAAGCTGAAAGAGAAATCCGAAGCTAAGGGCTATCAGCCCACCTATGACCTTTTTGATGAAAAAGCATTATCGGGAGGTCAGAAGGATGAATAGACTTAAAAGAGCTGCAGCTAAAATCAGAACTTCTCTTTTCAAGGGAGCTTTTATTCACAATCCTGTTTTAACTCAGGCCATAGGCATCTGCCCCATAATAGGTCTTGCAACAAACCTGAGTGACAGTATAGCTCTGAGCGTTACCGTCGGTATGCTTCTGCTTATTTGTGAATGTATGACGAGTCTGTTACTCAAGAAGGTACCACGATGGATTCGTATTGCCCTGTATGCTGTTATATGCAGCTGCGTTATTTATTTTGCGGAGCCCTTTATAATCCCTCTCACTTCAAAGGGTCTGAGGGTTCTGCCCGTATATATTTATCTTCTTTGCGTAAATGCTCTTGTTACCGTAAGATGTGAAAGATTCGCCTGCAAAAGAAAGCTGCGCTACAGCATGGTTGATGCTTTTTCAACCGCAGTGGGCTTCGGTGCAGTTGCCCTCATTGTGGGTACTCTCAGAGAGCTTTTAACCTACGGCTCACTGTTTTCCGTTTCGGGCATACCTGAAATTCCAAACGGCTCACTGCCCTTTATCGCTTTTGTAATTCTTGGCTTTCTCGCCGCCGCTCACAAGGCCTTTATTATGAAATTCTATCCCGAGGAGCAGACAGACACCTTCTCAATGAAGGGCTGTGACGAAAGGGTAGCCTTTAAAGACCCGGGACTCGGTAAAAAGAAAAAAGCTGCCAAAAAAGCAGCGGACAAAATTGATGATGCGGATATTATAAAGCCCCGTTACGGTCAGAACGAGACAAATTCTGAGGAAAGGCAGGAAAAAGAAAATGTTTAAGCTTTTTTCAGAAATGCTAACAGCTGCACTCTTCGCTTCTCTTTTGCAGAACACTGTTTTCAGCGGCGCCCTCGGACTGAGTGAAAGTATACGAATGGCAAAGAAGCCGAAATATCTTATTATGTACGGCACATGGGTCAGCTTCTTTTCACTGAGTGTTTCCACGGTATGCTACATTCTTTCCCGTTACACAGAAAAAATGATGCTCAGCGGCGCTGAGAACTACTTTATTTATACGGGCGTTCTTGTTGCTGTTTATCTTATTTCGGCCCTTTTCTGCAAATATATCCTCAGAGCCGATAAGAAATATATGAATTCCCTTGGCTTATGCGCCTTCAACAGCCTTGTTGTCGCTCTTCCCGCAATTAATGCACAATCAGCCAACAGTCCCGCCGAGGTAGTCGGTACGGGAATCGGTGCGGGAGCGGCATTCATTATCGCCGTTCTTCTCATTAACGGCGGCATGAAGCATATAAACAAAAACCCTCACATTCCCCAATTTTTCAGAGGTACCCCCGCCCTGTTTATCTATGCTTCCTTTATCGCACTTTCATTAAGCTGTATTTCGGGCGGCTCACTGTTTCTTTAATCCTTTCTTATAAGAGGTAAATATGAAAAAAAAGATTTTAAAGCTATACTCCGAGCTTAAAAAGGATAACAGCCTTCGTGTTAAAAAAAGCTATTACACCTTTTCCAAGGAGTACCCTGCCGGTAACATACCCATAAAACGAAGAAAAAACAAAAGGCTTCATTCCGACTTCATCAGGGCACTTCTTGTCTGTCTTCTCGTCTGCCTTCTTGTTTGTGCATCCTTCTTTGTTGTTTCGGTGGGTCTTGAAATTTCAAACAAGAAGCCCTCACCTGTCACCGATGCACCTGCACAGGTCGGTGAAAATCTGCTTGTCTCAGAGGGTGTGAGAGCCCTTTATATGCCCTATGAGTATCTGGGTGACACCAACTACATCAAAAGCTTCATTAAAGAGCTTCGCAGAAAAGACTGCAACAGTGTTGTTATTGTTTTCAAAACCGACGAGGGCAAGCTCAACTACTCCTCAAAGCTGGAGTATGCAATAAAGGGCAAATGCTCGGCTTTCTATAACGACACCGTAAGAACCGCCATCGACCTTTTCAACGAAAAGGATATCAGCGTTATAGCAAAGCTTTACTGCTTTGAGGATCCTGCCGTTGCCGGTTCAAGCCCTGAGCTTGCAATCAAGTATATGGATACGGATGTCAACTGGCTTGACGGCAGTGACGAAAACGGCGGCAAGGCATGGCTTAACCCCTGCCTGAGAAGAAATCAGAATTATATTGTGGATGTTATGCAGGAGCTTTATGCCCTTAACATCAAAGGCTTCATTCTTGAAAGCTGCAGCTATCCCGATGCAGAAAACATCGGCACGGCTACCTACCCGGGTGAGCATACCTTTGAAAGCAAAAACAAGGCTCTTAAAAACCTTTTCAGAAAGGCGCAGAGCACCCTGCCTGAGGATGCCTTTATTCTTATGAGCTACACAGCCGAAACCGCCCTTGAGGGCAATCCCGCTCTTTTTGACGGCAGTATCACCGACGGGGACTACGACGGATATACGGCAGATCTTACCGTCAGAGACGAAAGCTACACCGTAGACAGAAAATCGAAATTTTCATCAATGCTCACACTGTTTTCTCTTATAGAAAACAACAACCCGGGCAAGGCGTTTATCCCCGTTATCAGCATCGACGAATATTCATCAAAATATATTTCAACAATCAAAAAAGCCGGATACACCAACTACATCATTTACGATGAAACCGGAGAATACTAAGGAAGGTACGTTATGACAGAAAACAAAACCGCTTTTATTGCAATCGTAGGTAAGCCCAACGTAGGCAAATCCTCAATTCTCAACCGCCTGCTCGGTCAGAAAATTGCTATCGTTTCCGATAAACCCCAGACAACACGCACAAGAATTATGGGCGTTCTCACAAAGGATAACATTCAGCTTGTTTTCACCGACACCCCCGGCTTTCACAGACCTAAAACAAAGCTCGGCGAAAAAATGATAAAAGCAGTCGGCGACAGTATCTCCGGCGTTGATGCCTGTCTGTTTGTCGTTGAGCCCTACGGTGAGCTCAAGGAAAGCGAGCTTGAGCTTATTGAGAAATTCAAAAAGGAAAAAATGCCTGTTATCCTTGCCATAAACAAAATTGATACCGTGGAGGATAAAACCGAGCTTATTGCAAGAATATCCGAGCTTACCGCACTCTTTGATTTTACGGCAGTTGTTCCCGTTTCAGCTGCAAAAAGCGACGGACTCGATGCACTGTGTGACGAGCTTATGGCTTTGGCATTTCCTTCGGAGCATTTTTTCCCCGCAGACACTCTCACAGACCAGCCGGAAAGAGTTATCGCCTCTGAAATCGTAAGAGAAAAGATGCTTCGCCTTTTAGATAAGGAAATTCCTCACGGCGTTGCAGTCGCCATTGAAAAAATGCGTGAACGCAGTGATAAAAACCTTATGGACGTTGAAGCAACAATTTATTGCGAAAAGGAAAGCCATAAGGGCATCATAATCGGCAAAAAGGGAGCAACTCTCAAGCGCATTTCCACCTATGCCCGTCAGGATATGGAAAAATTCTTTGACTGTCAGATAAATCTGCAGTGCTGGGTAAAGGTCAAGGAGGACTGGCGAAACAGAGAGGGCTTGATTCACAATTTCGGATTAGATTGATTGTATTCAATGCTCATTGCGCATTGAAAAAATATTTTTTCCTTGTTTAGTTTGTCAAATTTCTGCAAAGGATAAGAGTATAACAATGGTACTAACCTTGGAGGCAGATAAAATGAACAAACACGAACTATGGGAAAAATTTATTAAGAGCGGAAAGGTTTCGGACTATCTGAAATATAAAAACGCTTCGAAACACGGCGGCGATGACCTTTATGAAGGTGAATACGCTGAAGAATTCTATATTGATGACCCCAATATGGAGGATTTTAATTATGACCCTCAGGACGGACGGTATAATAATCCGTGAGCAGACAACCGGTGAGCAGGACAGACTTGTCACTGTTTTAACAAGAGAAAAGGGGCTTATCAAAGCCTTTGTCAACGGCGGCAGAAACCCGAAAAACAAAAATGTTTCTGCCACCGATCTTCTCTGTTATGCGGATTACACTATCGAAAAAACAAAAAAAGATGTGTATATCATAAAGGAAGCTGCCACAAAACAGATTTTCTTTTCTTTAAGGGACGATATTACAACTCTCTCTCTGGCTCAGTATTTTGCAGAGCTTACCAAAGATATGGCGCCTAAGGAGGAGAGAAGTGACGAGTTTCTTTCCCTTATACTCAATTCCCTTCATCTGCTGTGCACAAAAAAGAAAAGCGAGTTTCTTATCAAGGCCGTTACGGAGCTTCGTATTGCCTGCATTGCAGGCTTTATGCCCGATATAATTGCCTGCAATGAATGCGGTGAATATGAGAAAGAAATTATGTTTTTCAACATTAAAAGCGGTTCACTTCACTGTGAGGACTGTAATAAGGATTCAAATGCCGTAAAGCTCTCTTCGGGCATTCTTTCGGCTATGCGACATATATGCTTTAGTCCGCCTGAAAAAATTTACAGCTTCACACTCAGCGAGGATAATCTTTTATCCCTTTGTGACCTGACGGAAAGATATGTTAGATCCGTTACCTATAAGAACTACAAAACACTGGAATTTTATAAAACAATGAAAAGTCTCTGAAAGGAGATGAAAAGCTATGAACAAGCACCACAGAGCCCTTGAGCTTGATAAGGTACTCTCTATGCTCAGCGAGGAAACAACCTGCGAGGATGCACGGTATGAGGCTGAGCATCTTACACCGCAGACAAATATCAGCCTTGCAAGAGTACTCTTAAAGCAGACCGACGATGCCTTTATGCTTATGGCTAAATTCGGCGCACCCGCTTTCGGCGGACTGAAAAACGTAAACAACTCCCTTCACAGAGCAAATGCGGGGGGAGCACTGAATATGCGTGAGCTTCTTGATATTGCAGAGGTTCTCCGTGTTATCCGCTCACTTTCCGAGTGGAAAAGCAGAAACAGCGGCATTGTCACCTCAATAGATACATACTTTGAGTCAATGATGCCAAATAAATTTCTTGAGGACAGAATTACCTCGGCTATCATAAGTGAGGATGAAATGAGCGATAACGCCTCCCCTGCCCTTTATGATATAAGAAGGAAAATCCGCATCGCCTCCTCAAAGGTACGTGACAAGCTGGACCAGATGACAAAATCTGCTCACTTTCAGAAGTTCCTTCGTGAAAACATCGTAACAATGCGTAACGGGCGCTACGTTGTGCCTGTAAAAATCGAGCACAGAGGCGAAATATCGGGTCTTGTGCACGATACATCGTCAAGCGGCTCAACAGTATTCATTGAACCTACCGCCGTTGTTGAAGCAAACAACGAAATCAAGGTGCTACAGAGTAAGGAAAGAGACGAAATCGACCGCATCCTCTTTGAGCTTTCTATGGAAGCAGGCGGATTTTACGAAGGGATAAAGGCAAGCTATGAATGTGCCGTTGAGCTGAATCTTATTTTTGCAAAGGCAAAGCTCGCCTATAAAATGAAAGCAAGCTGCCCCGAAATCAACGATGACGGTATCATCGACCTTAAAAATGCAAGGCATCCGCTCATCGACCCGAAAAAGGTTGTCCCCACCGATATTTCTCTCGGCAAGGATTTTGATACCCTTATTATCACGGGTCCCAACACCGGCGGTAAAACCGTTTCAATCAAAACTCTCGGTCTTATGAGCCTTATGGCTATGTGCGGTCTTATGCTGCCCGTAAGCGAGCAGAGTAAAATAAGCGTTTTCGATAATGTCCTGGCTGACATCGGCGACGAGCAGAGCATTGAGCAAAGCCTTTCCACCTTCTCGTCACATATGGTAAACATCATCGATATCATCGCTAAGGCTGATGAAAAGAGCCTTGTGCTTATTGATGAGTTAGGTGCAGGTACGGACCCCATTGAAGGTGCGGCTCTCGCTATATCAATCCTTGAAAAAATCCACGAAAAGGGCGCAAAAATTGCCGCCACAACCCACTATGCGGAGCTTAAGGCCTACGCTTTGCAGACCCCCGGCATACAGAACGGCTCCTGTGAATTTGACGTTAAATCCTTAAGGCCCACCTACCGCCTTCTCATCGGTACTCCCGGCCGCTCAAACGCCTTTGCAATATCCCTTCGTCTCGGCATGGATGAAAATATTATCGAAAGAGCAAAGCAGCTCGTTTCCAAGGAGAGTACACAGTTTGAATCCGTGATAGAATCCCTTGAGGAGAGCCGTCAGCAGTTTGAAAAGCAGAAGGAAATTGCCGATTCACTTACAGCTCAGGCGGAAAAAGAAAAGGAAGAGGCTCAGAGGTATAAAGAGGAAATCGAAAAGCTTCGTGAGGCTGAGCTTGAAAAGGCAAGAGGTCAGGCTCTTAAAATAGTTGAGCAGGCAAAGAGAAGCGCCTATGCCCTGCAAAGTGAGCTTGAGGAGCTGAAAAAGCAGAGCGAAAAAGCCAAAGATAAAACCGAAATGGCAAGACGGGCAAAGCAGCTTATGAAAAAGGGCCTCGCCGACTTTGACGATATAACAAATCCGGTTGTAAAGGCCGTAATCGAAGACGAAAATTACGAGCTTCCCCGACCTTTAAAAATAGGCGACGAGGTTTATCTTGTGGATATGGGAAAAACCGCAACCGTCACATCACTCGAGGACCGAAAGGGCAATATCGAGGTGCTTGCCGGTATAATGAAAATGCGCACCCCCGTTAAGAATATCCGTCTGCAGGAAAAGAAAAAGCAACAGGCAAATAAACCGAGAAACGTACCGAGCAGCAAGGAGCACGTCTTTTCCGCCGCTTCATCAGCACAAAACCGCTGTGACCTTAGAGGTATGAACGTTGAAGAGGGTATTATCGAGGTAGACCGCTATATTGATCAGGCACTGCGTCTCGGTCTCGGCGAGCTGACTCTCATCCACGGCAAGGGTACGGGACTTCTCAGGAAGGGCATACACGAGCACCTGAGAAAAAATAAGTTTGTAAAATCCTTCCGTCTCGGCGTTTACGGTGAGGGTGAGACGGGCGTTACGATAGTGACGCTAAAGTAAATGTAGTCAGTAGTCGGTAGTCAGTAGTCAGGGTTTCCTTTTCTCGGCTCCCTTGAAAGGGGAGCTGTCAGCGTCAGCTGACTGAGGGGTCAAATGCGTTTACTATCGGCAGGAACGTCTTGGTGAGGTGAGCAAACCCTCCCGTCACCCTTCGGGTGCCACCCTCCCTTTCAAGGAGGGCAAGATTCAAGTGGCTCCTGCAGAGCTATTGTGGCCCTCCCGCCACCCTCCCTTTCAAGGAGGGCAATTAAGAAATGAAAATAAAATGAAATATAAAAGAGGTAAAACCAATGCAGTATTTTGATAAATCAGATAAGCTTTTAAACGTATGCTACGATATAAGAGGTCCCGTTATGGATGAAGCCGCAAAAATGGAGGCCGACGGTATAAACGTACTAAAGCTCAACATCGGCAATCCCGCCCCCTTCGGCTTCAGAGCTCCCGACGAAATCATTGTTGATATGATATATAACCTTCGCTCAACCGAGGGCTACTCCGAGTCAAAGGGACTTTTCTCTGCAAGAAAAGCAATTATGCAATACTGTCAGCTTAAAAATATACCGAACGTAAAGGTAAACGATATCTATACGGGCAACGGTGTAAGTGAGCTTATCACAATGGCTATGCAGGGGCTTCTCAACAACGGCGATGAAATTCTTGTGCCTATGCCCGACTATCCCCTTTGGACTGCAGCAATAACTCTTGCCGGCGGTACTGCGGTGCATTATATCTGTGACGAAGAAGCCGATTGGTACCCAGACATTGAGGATATCAAAAAGAAGGTAACTCCCAACACCAAGGGCATAGTTGTCATAAACCCCAACAACCCCACCGGTGCCCTTTATTCCGATGAGCTTCTTAAGGAAATCGTTGAAATTGCAAAGCAGAACGGTCTTATCATCTTTGCCGATGAAATCTATGACCGCCTTGTTTTCGAAGGAGAAAAGCATACTGCTATTGCCTCTCTCGCCCCCGACCTTCTCACAGTATGCTTCAACGGACTTTCAAAATCTCACAAGGTTGCAGGCTTCAGAGCGGGCTGGATGTGTCTTGCAGGCGATAAATCAAAGGCAAAAGGCTATATTGAGGGGCTCAATATGCTTTCAACAATGCGACTTTGCTCCAACGTACCCGCGCAGAGTATAATACAGACAGCTCTCGGCGGAATACAGACCGGCGATGCACTCTTTCAGCCCGGAGGCAGAATCTATGAACAGAGAGATTTCATATATGAGGCTCTCAACTCTATTCCCGGTGTATCTGCAACAAAGCCCAAGGGTGCCTTCTATATCTTCCCTAAGCTCGATACCAAGAAATTCAACATCACAGACGATGAAAAGTTCTCTCTTGATTTGCTTCGTGAAAAGCATATCCTCGTCACCTGCGGTACCGGCTTCAACTGGCACAAGCCTGACCACTTCAGAATAGTGTTCCTTCCCGACAGAAGAACTCTCGGTATGGCTATGGATAAGCTTGAGGAGTTTTTGAGCCATTACAGACAGTAAGGTCATAGAAACATACAAGGCAGGATTAGCTCCCGCCTTTTTTCCTTCTTGACATATAATGTAATATATGATATAATGAACAAAATGTTAACACTGATTTATATGGAATCAGTGGAAAGGGGAAAACATTATGAAAAAATCGAAGAGAATTATTTCGGCATTACTATCTGTGCTTATGCTTTCACTTATGATGATTATGCCCGTAAACGCAGGCACTGACTTACCCGAAAGCAAGCACGATTATGAAAACAACAGCTATGAGCATTGGCACTATGAATACGAAGGCAATGCGAAAGGTCTTTATGTAACCTTCTCAGGCAAAACCTCCTTCAGTGAGGGAGGCTACTTCTGCGATGCGCATCCCGACGGCTGTATCTATGACGATATGATGGATGAATACTACGAAGACCCCTGTGATGAAGAGTCAAAGTTCCACACAATCTCCGATATGCTTTATATCACCTACGGCAATGATGATAACGGATTTCTCGGCTTCATCGGTAAAGAGCTCAGCGGCAGAACAATCTATATCCCCTGCACAAGCTTTGACATTATTTTATATTCCGATGATTACAGTACCGATTATGGCTTCAAAATCACCCGCATAGCATCAACTCTTCCCAAGGGCGAAACTGCATACCGCTATAATTTCGGTAACGGTGAGACGTTTATCGAGGTAGCTTACGGAGAAACCTACCTTAACGAGGATATTGAAAACTACATCGTTGACGGTGAAGCTATTATAGGCTGGGAGACAAAAGAAGGCGAGGAGTTCTATTTCTTCGATGAAAATGCACTTCCCGACGGAAGCGGTATAATTGACCTTTACCCCATCACAACACCCGTTGCACTTCAGCCCGAGGATGTATACTCCTTCACAAACTCGAGAAATTATATGCTTGTTAACGGTGAGAACAAAATCTATTTCACCGACGAAGATAAGGCACGTCTTCACGAAAGCATTACTAACATTTCCAAGGGCAACTATCTCAGTCTGCTTGGCTCAATTATGAACCTTGTTTTCAAAAACTATGACCAATGGAAGTTCCCGGGCGCCTGCATCGGCTTTGCAAACACCGTATGTCTTCAGAAACACGGCATAATTGACGTAGTTTCAACTCAGGAGGGCGCAGAGTGTGTGCGTGATCTTGTACCCGACGAGGAGCTTATAAGCTATATTAACTATTATAATGCACATTCCGCAACAACACTTCTTCCCAAAAATAAGGGACTCTTCCCCGGCACAAAGGAATATACCAGACAGGTTAAAAATCTCGTTGAAAGCGTACGCGAGGGCAATGTTGTACTGTTTGAATTTTATCCGACATATGTTGAAAACCCCATAAATGATTATCACGGTATTGTTTTCACCGGCACATATACTCTCCCTGACGGAAGACACGTGCTTCTCTACTATGATGAAAACAGCGATGATTATTCTCTTGGCTTTGCGGGAAGTGTAACCGTTGCCGCTGATTACAGCACAATCGAAGGTCACTATGAGAATTCCGTTTTCTTCTGGTCAGACGATTTTGAATACTATAAGTCGGTAGACATCAATGGTGAGTTTGACAATGACGGCACAAACTATTATAAGGATAAGCTCGAAGCTCACATTGCCGAAACAGTCAGCTTCTGGCTCGAAGAATACATCAAGCCCTTCCTTGCAAAGCTTTTCGGCAGTATAGAGGAATAAGCAACACCGAGCCACGGTACGAAACCGTGGCTCTTAATTTTTCTTCTCCCCTCTTGACAAACAAAAAAATCCGTGCTATAATTCATTTAACAATTAAGTTAAATGTTAAATGTATGCGAAAGGAATGATAAAATGGGAATACAGAACACACTCAAGGCCCTCAGCGACCCTACCCGCCGCGAAATACTCAATATGCTTAAAAAAGGCAGGCTTTCCGCAGGTGAAATAGAGGCGCAGTTTTCCATAAGCTTTGCAGCCATTTCAAGACATCTGTCAATACTTAAGGAAGCAGAGCTTATACGTGACGAGCGTGAGGGCAAATTCATTTATTATGAGCTTAACGCTTCTGTTTTGGAAGAAATAATGCTCTGGATAACCGATTTGAAAGGAGACAGCAACGATGATTAAGAAAAACCTTAAAACTATAATTGCAACCGCACTTATCACCCTCTCACCTATTGTTATAGGTCTTATTATGTGGGATAAGCTCCCCGATAAAATCGTAACTCACTTCGGTGCAAACGGAATGCCTGACCAATACAGCAGCAAAGTCTTTGCAGTTTTCGGTCTGCCTCTTGTACTGCTCGGCATACATCTTCTGTGTATCCTTGCAACAAGACTCGACCCTAAGCACAGTAATATCACCGACAAAAATTTTAAAATCGTACTTTGGATTTCTCCCCTGCTTTCGGTTGTGCTGTCAGTACTTTGCTTTGCTTATTCAATCAATAACACTGTACCTGTTGTTACGGTGATTATAATCTTTATGGGTGTGCTTTTCATCGTAATCGGCAACCTTATGCCCAAGGTAAAACAAAATTATTCCCTGGGCATTAAAATCCCGCCCACACTGCACGATAAGGAAAATTGGTATAAAACCCACCGTTTTGCAGGTAAGTTATGGGTACTCGGCGGCATTATTATATGTCTTACGGCGGTGTTTGAGAATTTCATCGTGTTTATGACAATTACCCTTGTTATAGTATTTGCACCTGTGGTGTATTCCTATGTTATCAGAGACAAGGGTCAAGGGCCGAGGGCCGAGGAAAAGTAGTCAGTAGCCGGTAGTCAGGGAAGGCAGAGGATAAGTCCTCTGCCTTTTGTTGACATACTTCGGCCGATGTATTATAATCGTGATGAGGTGAAAAATCATGAAGGCATTTGAAAAAGTAAAGAAAAATCTGCTTGACCGTTTTCCATCGGAATTAAGAACTACGATTTTTGTGTGCGTTACAATCTCTCTTTTTCCTTTGATGATTATTCTTTTCCTCAGGGATTTTCTTCCTCCTCTTGCAACACACAGAATAATGAACCTAACTTACGGGGATGTTACCTTTTTTATTGCATTTACTTCAGTTTTATTTTCCGTCAGTCTGATTTTATGTTTTGTACTTATGTATATTCCTGCCAAGCCTGTGTTTTATAGTAACGGAAGAAATACTCCCGCTTCTAGAAGAATCAAAGAGTACGCTAACGAGGTAACCGCATATAAATTCAGTATAGATAATCTGAGTGAGAAAAAGAAGAGCTTCCTGTTAAACCAATTTCCTTTTTGGTTTCCTGCTCTGAGCTGCATTTTCGCTGTTATTGTGCTGCTTATTACGCTTAATATTGTTTTCAGACCCTACATTTTAACAATTCTTATAACAGGTGTTTTTCTGGTAGTGTCAGGATTTGTTATCAGGAAATCGAAACGGGGATTTCCCGTTACAGCTAAAGGCTTTGATTCTTCAGACGGCAACAAGAGAAATAAGCTCAACCTTTTCACAAGTAACGTATGGATATTTTGCGGAGCATTTCTTATCAGCGGAATGTTTCTTAAAGGCTATCTGTTTCTTTCTGTTCCGGTA
>JAZSPQ010000006.1:0-9881 GCA_045537485.1 Acutalibacteraceae bacterium
CAGAGCATCCCGATCCCTTCTATGCAGACCTTGAAAAGGAAATGCTCGAAAAGATCAACGAGCTCGGCATCGGTCCTCAGGGCTTCGGCGGTAAGACAACAGCAATCGGTCTTAACATCGAAACTCTTCCCACACACATCGCAGGTATGCCTTGTGCAATCAATATCAACTGCCACGTAACACGTCATAAGTCGGAGGTAATCTAAAATGGAAAAGAGAATTACATTACCCCTTACAGAAGAAATTGCAAAGACCCTCAAAGCAGGTGACAGAGTACTTCTCACAGGTATTATCTACACCTCAAGAGACGCAGGCCACAAGAGAATGTGTGAAGCTCTTGCAAGAGGTGAGGAGCTTCCCATCGACCCGATGAATGCAACAATTTATTACGTAGGCCCCACACCTGCAAAGCCCGGCACTGTTATCGGCTCAGCAGGCCCCACAACAAGCGGTCGTATGGATGCTTATGCTCCCACAATGATGAGCGTTGGCGCAAGAGGTATGATCGGTAAGGGTGCAAGACTTCCCGAGGTTGTTGAAGCAATGAAGAAGTACACAGGTGTTTACTTTGGTGCTATCGGCGGTGCAGGCGCACTTCTTGCAAAGTGTATAAAGTCTGCAAAGCTCATCGCTTATGAGGATTTAGGTGCAGAAGCACTCCGTGAGCTTTATGTTGAGGATATGCCCCTTATGGTTATCATCGACTCAGAGGGTAACAACCTTTACGAGCTCGGCAGAGAAGAATATCTCGCTTCGAAGAAATAATTTTCAATTCGCAATTCGCAATGCGCAATGCGCAATCGCGCTCGAGTTGAGATATGAAGGGTAACTTCTACCCGCCAAATAAGAAAAGTTCTTTGGTTACTTTCTTTCAAGAAAGTTACGCCCTTGCGGCGAGCAAAAAATGCAAAATACAAAGTGCAAAATGCAAAATTGCGGGTGAGGTCTGCTGAAGTGGAAATATGTAGTCCGCCTCGTAAGAAAGTATAAAAGTTCTTTGATTCTCGGCTCCCCTGAAAGGGGAGCTGGCAAGACGAAGTCTTGACTGAGGGGTTTTCAAGAAAGAATGCCTTGCGGCGAGCAAAAGAATAAAGACAAAGTACCCGATTAGCCCTCGGGTACTTTTTATATTGATTTATACTGCCTTGTATGCTATAATATTATCAAAGTGAAGGTGTAAAGATTTAACTCGGTGACGGTTAGGCTTCTAAACAGATTAAACAAGGAGGTTAATACTGTGAAAATGTTTGATTATAATAGACTATATTCATTTACCGATAAAGATAAATTTTTAAATGAAATATCTAAACCGTTAGATGGATTTTCATTGACTAATACATCAGAAAACACTTATGTTATCAAACGAAAAAAGGAAGTCGGTTTTTTATATAATTCTTTTTCACCTGAATTATCTGTGTTGTTGTATGAAGAAGGAAATACAGCTCGAATAGATTATAGACTTGATAGTGGCGTAAAGAAATCATTTAAACTTATTTCGGTTGTTGCGTGTGTGTTGGAATTGTTTATGATATATATTTGTGTGCTAAGAGGTGCTGATGTTTCTATAATTTTTTTATGTCCAATTATATATTGTATTCAATTGATTTTTCTGGTTTCAGGTTTCAGAATATCATGTGAAATAATAGATAAACGAATCAGGAAGAGAATCAATCAGGAAACACCGTAATACGCCCGACCTGCGAGGTCATAAAAAGACAAAGTACCCGATTAACCTTCGGGTACTTTTTTATATTGATTTATACTTCAAATAGTGCTATAATTTCTATAAAGTAATAACAAAAAGGAGAAACCCAATGAAATACATCAAACTCTATGACAATCTTCCCGAAGCCTCTCAGGTAGCTCTCGGCTGTATGAGAATAGCCGATATGACCGACGGCGAAATGGATACTTACATAAACACCGCCCTTGAATGCGGCATAAACCTCTTTGACCACGCCGATATTTACGGCAGGGGAAAATGTGAGGAGGTTTTTGGCAAGGCACTTGCCCGTAACAAATCTCTTCGTGATAAGATGATAATTCAGACAAAATGCTCTATCGTACCCGGTAAGATGTACGATTTTTCAAAGGAGCATATCATATCCTCCGTTGAGGGCTCACTTAAAAGGCTCGGAATCGAGCATATAGACGTGCTTCTTATTCACCGCCCCGATTTACTTATGGTGCCCGAAGAGGTGGCAGAAGCCTTCACAAAGCTTGAAAAAGAGGGCAAGGTAGGTCATTTCGGTGTTTCAAACCATAGTCCTATGCAGATTGAGCTTCTCAAAAAGTATGTAAAACAGCCCCTTAAAATCAATCAGATGCGCCTGAGTATAGCAAACGCAACGATGATTTCAAGCGGTGCAAACGTAAATCTCTGCAATAACGACGGCATAAATTATGACGGCTATCTTCGTGACTATTGCCGCCTTAACGAGATTACAATTCAGCCCTGGTCACCCTTACAGCAGGGTTTTATCAAGAGCTGCTTCCTCACGGAAGAAAAGTATGCTGATATAAACAAAACCCTCGCAGAGCTTGGCGAGAAGTACGGTATTACACCTGCAGGTGTTGCAATAGCATGGCTTCTGCGTCTTCCCGAAAAGACTCAGCCCATTGTGGGCACAACCAAGCCCGAAAGAATTAAGGCAGTTGCCGCTGCGGCAGATATCACAATGTCAAGAGAGGACTGGTACAGAATTTACCGTGAAGCAGGCTATCCGCTGCCGTGAGAAATGCGCAATTCGCAATTCGCAATTCGCAATGGCGGATAACAACTCAACAACTCAAAGCTTTGTTGCCGCCAAGTCAGTGTGTTCTAAAATATAGAAAAATTAAGTCGTCTGAAATCAATCAGACGACTTTTTAAGTTGTTATATTACAATGTAAATTCGGCGGGTAGATGTTTCCGTCAAGCATACAAGTCGGGCGCCATTGCGCATTGCGCATTGCGAATTGCGCATTTAAAAAACCGCCCGAAGGCGGTTTTTTAAAGAAGTATAATCAGGAACTGTGACACGAGAACAACTGCAATAAGAGCAATGGGGTAGGTTGCTGCGTAAGCGGAAGCAACGTCCTCTGTGCCTGCGGTGCTGATAAGAGTGCCGAGAGCAGGCGTTGAGGTCATACCGCCGGTGATTGAGCCAAGGTTGTTGAGAAGGCTTAATTTGAGTACATACTTTGCAAAAAGATAACCGACAATGAGGGGAACGATTGTCATGATGATACCGTATAAGAAATACATAGGATCGAAGTTTTCAACGAATTCTGCACCGCCGGGGATACCTGCACCGACAAGGAAGAGAACAAGGCCGAGCTCACGGAAAAGCTTGAGAGTGCTCTGCTCGGGCATAATGCTGATTTTGCCGATGCGTGAAAAGTGGCCGAGAATGAGGCTTACCATAAGACAGCCGCCTGTTGTGGTAAGTGAGAAGCAGGTGCCCTTGAGACCTTCGCCGGAAAGGGGAACCTTAACAGCGCCGAGAACGGTGCCGAGGATAGCAGCAAGTGAGAATGCGGCAATACCCATATGGTCGATGTGGAAAAGCTTGCCCTTGTATTCCTTTTTCTTGCCTTCCTCTTTGATAACGAGCTTTGCTCTTTCTTCTTCCATATTAGCCTTTGAGAGCTTGGGAATAATCTGAACGAAAAGAACAACACCGATAACACCGAAGATGTAAGCGATACCGTGACCTACTGAAACAAGGCCCTGGAATTCGGGAGCAACGGTTGCTTTAGCAGCCGAGAATGCAGGTGTAGATGTGAGTGAGCCTGAAAGGAGGCCTACAATCATAGCAACAAAGCCGTCCTGTTTTGTGATTGAGCCGCCGTAGCCGAGTACTTCACCGAGACCGATACAGCCGGCTGCGGCAAGTCCGCCTGCAAGAATGATAATAACGCCGAGCAATACATAAGACTTGAAGTTTCTTTTGAAGTTGCCGAAAAACTTGGGTCCTGCAATAAAGCCTACTGAAGTAACGAAAAGAACAAGGCCGAAAGCTTCAATAAGAGAAAGTCCGCTGTTAAAATCATAGGGCTTGGAAGAAGCGCTGAAGATCAGTTCTTTACTCTCGTTGACATGGAAAGCAAGTGCACCGACGAGAAGTGCGATGATGAATACGCCTGCATCACCCAAAGAAATGCCCTTAACGGTGATTCTGCCGAGTGCATAGCCTCCGAGCAGAACGGCGAAAACAACGAATAACAAGGTGTAGATGTTACTGATGGAGATAACTCCGCCCAATAAGCTCATGATAAAGCCTCCTGTTTTTTACTTTTATCTATACTTTTTTTACCTTTAGAATTCTACCACTTGCCGCAATTAAACTCAAGTATAATTCTATACAAACTTACCAAATGTTTTGGCTAAGTTTTGGTTATTTAGTATATGTGAAAAAGTATAAATCCAACTGATAGGGTCAATCGGAAATAAGCCACTGACATTTTTCCATATCCACAGTAACTTCATCCTTAAAAACGATCCCCTCATTCATAAGAAAATGCCGTTGCATATTTTCTCCGCCGAAGGCAAAGGCCGCTGAAATCTTGCCGTCCTTTGTCACAACTCTGTGGCAGGGGATATTGTCCGGGTCGGGGTTGTTATGCAGAGCATATCCCACAACTCTCGACCAGCGGGGATTTCCTGCAAGAAGGGCTATCTGAGAGTAGGATGCAACTTTTCCTACGGGGATTCTTTTGACCTGTTCGTATATCTTTTCAAAGGTGTTCATAACTGCTCCTTTTTCTTTTTTGTTTATTGTATCACAAAAGGACAAAAATAAACAGAGTGAATTGATATGTGTTTTTTTTACGCAATCTTTTATACCTTGAAATAGGTTCGGATTAAATGTATAATTAGATTTGCTTAATTAAGAAAATAAAAGTTTTTTGAAAATTTTTGTAACGAAAAAGAAAAAACAGGCATTAACATACAGAATAAAGGAAAGGAGATGAACAAAATGCAGTTAATGGATGAGATTTATCAAAGCTATGCTCTCACTGTCTATAAATATCTCTTAAGCCTTTGCCACAGTGAAGACATATCTGAAGAGTTGACACAGGAAACCTTTTATCAGGCGATTAAAAGCATACACCGTTTTGACGGCAGTTGCCACATTTCAACATGGCTTTGCGCAATTGCTAAAAATCAATTTCTGTCTTATCAGCGAAAGCACCCACAAATGCAGGAAATTGATATGAGTGATACAGTTACAAAATCTGCAGAAGAGGATGCGTTAGCCTATGAAAACCGCGTGGAACTTTTGCGACGGCTGCATTTATGTGACGAGCCTTATCGTGAAATTCTGTATCTGAGAATTTTCGGCAATCTGTCTTTCAGAGAAATCGGAGACATTTTGGGAAAAACGGAAAACTGGGCAAGGGTTACTTTTTACAGAGGCAAAGAAAAACTCAGAAAGGAGATTGAACAGCTATGAAAAACAATCTTACATGTGAATTGGTTAAAGATCTGATGCCTTCATACATAGACGGGCTTACATCAGATGTTACAAACACTGCTGTGCGTGAGCACATTTCTCATTGTGATAATTGCAAGGCGACTCTTGAGAGTATGAAAGAGCCGTATAATGAAGAAAAAATCAGAAATGAGAAGAAGGAAATTGATTTTCTAAAGAAAACACGCAAAAGGAATATCAAGGTGGTTTTGTCGAGTCTTATCTCCGTTGTGCTTATAGTTTCAATAGTTGTTGCTTCGCTTCCGTATTTCGTAAGATACAGCCTCGATGATTCTATGTTTTTTTGCAATTTGACTGTTGAAGGTGACACCTTTAATATAAAAGCAAGCGCCGACCATAAGTATGCGGTTATAACCGATATTATTTATGATGTCAGTGACAGCGGAGTTCTGGATATTTCATTTGAAGGCAGAGAGAAAACAAGCTTTGACGGCAAAAAACTGTTTTCATGGAGTTACACCTCAGATAAGGTGAAAACTGTTATGTGTCAAGGAAAAATCCTCTGGGAAGAAGGAGAATATATTTCGCCTGTCACCTCGGCGGCATATAAATACAGAACACCTTATATAGGCGATATGTCACATAACTCTGTGCTGGCAGGCGGACTCAGAATACGTGAGCATCTGGGTTCTTTTACCAATAAGCTTACCACGGCGAAGGAGCCTTACGGTTGGGAGCTTATATTCAGTTTTCCCTTTATTGCGGAACAAATGACTGAAAAAGAAAAACTTATGGAAAGCTACGCTTATGTCCTTTTGGGACTTATAGGAAATCTGAGTGAGGTAACATTTACCTATGAAGTTATAACTCCTGACGGCGAGGAAGAAGAGCACACTTTTACTGTTACAGAACAGCAGGCAACAGAATTTTTCGGTGAGGATATTAAAAAATGCTCCTATGATATAAACACTTTGCAGTCACTTATGGAAAAGACAGGCCTTGCCGATATGCCGTATATCGATTCTGAGGATACAGACAGTTTTGAAGCTGAAATCAATGAAACGATAAAATTCAAGATCTTTAATGCAAGTGATGCAGAAATCAGGAAGATAGAGCTTTACTGCAAAGAAACTGAAACATACGGCGAATTTGGGCTTCGGAACGATTCTCTTTTTAATATTGGGAAAAAAACTGCCATTACAACTTTGGAGCAAATTATTCCCCTTGAAGTGCTTTCGGGTAATGCATACGATAAAAGTCGCTTAGGCAAGATTACTCTTGAGGTGAAGCTTTACGACCGTGATGACAATATTTATATTGCAGAAAAAAACATTGAAGTCAGCGCTTTCTTCGGTGCGGTGTATAGTTACACTATTGTAGGTGATTTCGAGAACGGATTTGAGCTCATACAGTGAGTGATTTCTGACGGAAAACTCTTGACATATTTTTTATTGTGAGTTATAATCCTATCAATATCGTTTAAAAGCTGTGAATGAGAAAACAGTAATTTGCGGATAAGACTTTTCAGAGAGGGATTTCACCGGCTGAAAGAATCCTACTGTCCCCGTAAGTGAATTTCGCCTCAGGAGCTGTCTGTTAAAAGCAGACTGTATTTGCTGCATTAAAGCAAGAAAAGCGGCAGGGGAAACCTTGCAAATTGAGTGGTACCGCGGAATTTATTTCGTCTCATCTTTTTGGTGAGACGATTTTATTTTTATATGGAGGTTTTAGTTGCTATGAACAGTAAAATTCTTGCAGTAAAAGAACAGTTTATTGAAGAACTGAAAAGCTCAGAGAATACTGCCGACCTTGAAGCGCTGAGAGTAAAGTATCTCGGTAAAAAGGGTCTTGTAACAGAGCTTATGAAAGAAATGAAGGATCTTTCCAACGAGGAAAAGAAGTCCTTCGGTCAGGAGGTTAACACTCTTAAGGGTGAGGTAACCGACTGCCTTGCAGAAAGAACAAAGGAACTCAAGGAGCTTGAAATTCAGAAGGAAATCGACTCAATGCCCGATTTTGATATTTCAATGCCTCCCGCAATCAACGAGGGCTCATATCATCCCGTGACTCTCGTTCAGCGTCAGGTTGAAAACATCTTCAAGTCAATGGGCTTTGCCGTTGAGGATTATTCCGAAATCGTATCCGACTACGAGTGCTTTGAGGCTCTCAATATTCCGAAGCATCACCCCGCAAGAGATATGCAGGATACCTACTATCTTGAAAACGGTCAGCTTTTAAAGAGCCACACCTCAGCAGCACAGAATGCTATTTATAAAAAATATAAGGATGCTCTTATCAATGACGGTGTACCCATCAAGGCTATCTTCCCCGGTCGCTGCTTCAGAAACGAGGCAACAGATGCCTGTCACGAAAACACCTTCTTCCAGATGGAGGGCGTTATGGTTGACAAGGATATCTCAATTTCAAACCTTATCTACTTTATGAAAACAATGCTTTCAGAGGTATTCAAGAAGGATCTTAAGGTAAGACTTCGTCCCGGCTTCTTCCCCTTCGTTGAGCCCGGCTTTGAGCTTGACATCAGCTGTCTTATCTGTGGCGGTGAGGGCTGTCCTTCATGTAAGCACAGCGGCTGGCTTGAGCTTTGCCCCTGCGGTATGATTCATCCCGAGGTGCTCAAGGCAGGCGGCATTGACCCGGATGAATACACAGGCTTTGCTTTCGGTCTCGGTCTTACAAGACTTGTTATGATGAAATACGGCATCAAGGATATCCGTGACCTTAACTCAGGCTCACTTAAAACACTCACACAGTTTATCGACGAATAAGGAAGGAGGAGCAGAATTATGTTTTTATCAATGAATTGGATTTCAGACTTTGTTGACTTTGAAGGACTTGACAAGCTTGAGCTTATCAGACGTTTTTCACTTTCAACCGCTGAGGTCGAAAACGAAATTTTCTTTAAGGGCAGTGATATTTCAGGTATCGTTGTTGCCGAAATCAAGGAAGTTGCCGATCATCCCGAGTCAAAGAAGCTCCACCTTTTAAAGGTTGATGCAGGCGACGGCGTTCTTACAGATGTTGTCTGCGGCGCACCCAATGTAAGAGTAGGTATGAAGACCGCTTTTGCAAAGATAGGCGCAAAGATAGGTGAAATCGAAATCACTCCCAGAGCACTTGCAGGCTACACCTCCTACGGTATGTGCTGTAGTGAAAAGGAGGTAGGTATCAGCGACGACAACTCAGGTATTATGGATCTTTCCTATGAGCTCGTTAACGGTACCGACATCAAGGATGTTTATGAAATCGAGGATATAGTTTTTGAGGTTGACAACAAGTCACTCACAAACCGCCCCGACCTTTGGGGTCATTACGGCATCGCAAGAGAATTTGCCGCAATCGCAGGCAGACCTCTCAAGCCCCTTGAGACCGTTGACCTTAAGAAGTACGAAAACCTTCCCAAGCTCGATATGAAGATTGAGGATCCCCTCTGTCAGAGATACTCATGCTTGCAGGTTGAGAACATCACAAAAAATGTCAGCCCCGTAAATATGAGAATCAGACTCTACTACTGCGGTATGAGAGGCATCAACCTTCTTGCTGACCTTACAAACTACCTTATGCTTGAAATGGGTCAGCCCATGCACGCTTTCGACTCAAGAAAGGTTGAAAAGCTCCGCATCAAGCGCTTCGATGCTCCCTTCACCTTCACAACCCTTGACGGTGTCGACAGAAACATCGATGAAAATACACTTATGATCTGTAACGGTGATACACCTGTAGCTATTGCAGGTATAATGGGTGGTCTTGATTCCGAAATCGTTGAGGATACAACTTCATTAACTCTTGAATCTGCTAACTTTGATGCAGTTTCTATCAGAAAGTCATCGTCCCGTCTTGCTCACAGAACAGACGCTTCTATGAGATATGAAAAGTGTCTTGACCCTGAAATGACAACTACAGCTATTTCACGCTTTGTAAAGCTTCTTTCTCAGTATGATGAAGGTGTTAAGGTGACATCCTCATTAACTGACGAATATGCTGTAAAGTTTGACAAGGTAACGTTACAGTTTGATAAGAAGTTTGTTGACAGATATACAGGTATCGAAATTTCAAACGATACTATCGTTAAAACTCTTACAGCTCTTGGTTTTGGTGTAAAGCTCCACGGCGATGATTTCACAGTTGACGTTCCTACCTGGAGAGCAACAAAGGATGTAAGATTAAAGGCTGATATAATCGAAGAAATCACAAGAATATACGGCTATGATAACTTTGATGTAAATACAGTTTCTACACCTTTATATCCTATCCGCACATTCCTTCACAAGAGTGTGGAAGAGCAGATTAAGGATATACTTGTAAAGCGTTTTTCACTTCACGAAGTACATTCTTATATCTGGGCGTATGCTGATGAATATAAGAAACTTGGAATCGAAGTAGAAGAAAATATAAAGCTTATCGGTGCGGCAAACCCCAATATTGAAACTATCCGTCGTTCGCTTA
>JAZSPQ010000023.1:0-2515 GCA_045537485.1 Acutalibacteraceae bacterium
ACTTTTATGCTTTAAAATTTTAAGTTTTACTTCGTGCCGAATATTCTGTCGCCCGCATCACCGAGACCGGGTACGATATAACCTCTTTCATTGAGCTTTTCATCAAGTGCAGCACAGAAAACGTGTACGTCGGGATGTTCTTTAGTAAAGGCTTCTATTCCCTCGGGAGCAGCGATAATACAAAGAAAGCGTATTGTTCTCGGTCCTCTGAGCTTTATCTGAGAAACTGCATCGATTGCTGAACCACCGGTCGCAAGCATAGGGTCAACAACAAAAACATCTCTTTCACCGATATCCTTGGGTAATTTACAGTAATATTCAACGGGCTTGAGTGTTTCCTCATCTCTGTAAAGGCCGATATGACCAATACGGCTTGAAGGTACAAGGCTTGTGATTCCGTCAACCATACCGAGACCTGCACGAAGGATAGGTACAATAGCAAGCTTCTTGCCGCAGATATGCTTACCCGTCATTTTGCAGATGGGTGTTTCGATCTCAACATCCTCAAGAGGAAGGTCACGCGTTGCCTCATAACACATAAGTGTGGCTATTTCGGAAACGAGTGCTCTGAAATCCTTTGAGCTTGTGCGCTTATCTCTGAGAATTGAAAGCTTGTGCTGAATAAGAGGATGGTCAAAAATTGTAACGTTATTATACATATCCGTGTTTTCCTTTCTGTTAATGTCCACAATTTATTATAGCTTTTTACAGCGATAAATCAAGCCTTAAATAAACTTTTGACTTTCTTTTACCGCCATTTCATCACATCTTTCATTTTCCGGGTGACCTGCATGACCCTTGATCCATTCAAAAGTAACCTCGTGTTCATCTATCAGGTCTAAAAGCTCCCCCCACAATTCAGGATTAAGAGCCGGCTTCTTGTCTTTTTTACGCCAGTTGTTTTCCCGCCAGGATTTTGCCCAACCTAAGGTAATTCCGTTGGAAACATACTGTGAATCGGTTATTATCTTAACTTTACAGGGCTCCTTCAGCGCCTTTAATCCTTCGATAACCGCCGTGAGCTCCATTCTGTTGTTGGTTGTGTGAGCCTCTCCGCCGGAAAGCTCCTTGCGTACGCCCTTATATTCAAGTATTGTACCCCAGCCTCCTGCTCCCGGATTACCCGAGCAGGCTCCGTCGGTATATATTGTTATTTCTTTCATTTTTTCACTCCAAACATATTTTATATATTTTAGCACAATAAAATGCACCTTTCAAGGCAAATACTGAAATAATCGGAATAAAATGTTATATAACTGTGAAATTAAAAAAATCTCTTGAAGATTAAGGTAAATTATAGTATTATTTCTATAATTGGTTATAATACGCAGGAAAGAGGGCTTATAATGACTAAAAACATAAACCAACACCCGATTGTTAAGATTTTTAAGGAATACAAATATATAATCACTGCCTTCGTTGCTACGGCAATAACGATGCTGACAATATATATGTGCAACAAAATGATTCCCTTTGGCGAAAACTCAATTCTGAGAATGGATCTTTACCATCAGTACGGTCCTCTTTTTGCCGAGCTTTATGAAAGAATCACTAACGGTGATAATCTTTTATACTCATGGACTTCAGGATTGGGCAGCAGCTTTTTGGGCAACTATTTTAACTACCTTTCCAGCCCCTTAGGCTTTATAATACTCTTTTTCGGTCATAAAGGTATAACGGAAGCTATTGCAACAATGATTCTTCTCAAGGCTGCTTTATCCGCTTCAACTTTCACCTATTACATTAAAAGATCTCTTCACTCCCAAAACTACGTATCAAGCGCCTTCGGTGTGATGTACGCCTTCTGCGGATATATGCTCGCCTATTACTGGAATGTAATGTGGCTTGATGCTATGGTTCTCTTACCTGTTGTTTTGCTGGGTATTGAGAGAATCATCGATAACGGCAAAATGAAAACATATATTATTGCTCTTGCACTTACTATGTTTTCAAACTATTATATGTCCTATATGCTCTGCATTTTTTCTGTGATATACTTTATATATTACTTCTTTAAACAGTACAGTCTGCTCGACGTTGTTGACAAAAGAATCAAAAGCAAGCTTCGCATTTTTAATTACCGTTTTCTGAGAAGCGGCATCATTTTCGCTGTTGCAGCCTTTACCGCCGCAGGGATTATGGCTTGCGTCCTTCTTCCTGTTTACCAGGTTTTAAAATCAAGCTCCGCAACCTCTAACATATTTCCCACACAGTTTAATTCCTATTTCACTTTCTATGACTTTTTTGCAAACCACCTTGCAAACCTGACAACAACCATCAGAAGCAGCGGTGACCACGTTTTGCCCAACGTTTACTGCGGCATTCTTACTCTTATTCTTGCACCGCTTTATTTCTTCACGAAATCAATATCAAGAAGAGAAAAGGTCGCAACACTCTGCCTTCTCTCAATTCTGCTTTTAAGCTTCAATATTAATTATCTTAACTTTATCTGGCACGGCTTCCATTACCCAAATGACCTGCCCTACAGACAATCTTTTATTTATTCGTTTGTTCT
>JAZSPQ010000105.1:0-6093 GCA_045537485.1 Acutalibacteraceae bacterium
GGTCAGAGGATAAGTTCATCCACCTTGTAGGTGACAGATATCCCCTTCGTACTGTCGGCGAAAAGACCTTCAAGGTATATTCAAACTGCGATAAGGTTACAATCAAGGTTAACGGCAAGCAGAAGACTGTTACTGCAGACAGAATTTTCGTCTTTGACGGTATGGAAATTGTTGAAGGTGAAAACAAGGTAGTTGTTACTGCCGGCGACCTTAAGGAAACCTACATCTTCACAGGTGTAGCAGAGTACCCGAGAGAGTATCAGAAGCCCGACGGCGCCGCTTCAATGGTACGTAACTGGTTTATTGAAAAGGACAGCACAAAGAGCGATGAGTATTATTCACTTGACGATACAATCGGCGATATCCTTAAGAGTGAGGATGTTCTCAGTATGGTTAAGGGTGCAGCAGGTGCACTTCTCAAGAGTCCTCTTATGGCAGTAATCAAGCCTCTTACACTCAGAAAGGCTATCAGCTTTATCCATCTCAACGATGAAATGGTAGCAATGATCGAGGATTTCTTAGGCACAATAAAAAAAGTGTAACATAATAAATATCAAATCCCCACAGAGCTGATTCTGTGGGGATTGTTGTTGACAAAATCTTATTTCTGCAGTAAAATCAACCTATAATGCAAAAAGGAGAAAAAAATATGATTATCAAACAGTTAATAGCACTTTTTCTTTCACTTTTTATGACCCTCGGCATCTATACTCCTGCAAGTATGGAAATCGAAAACGTGCCTGAAAAGGATGATGATGAGCTTCGTATTATTTCCTTTAATGTAAGATGCAAGGATGATCTTTACGGCTCGGTAAAGGGTCGCTCACAGCTTATCGTTTCTGCACTCAGGCAGTACAAGCCCGATTCCTTCGGTGTTCAGGAGGCTACTCAGCAGTGGCTCGACATTTTTGAAAAGGAGCTCGGTGAGGAGTACGGCTGTGTTGCTCAGATGAGAGATGACGAGAGTAACAGCGAGGCTTCGGCGGTTTATTATCTCAAGGAAAAGTTTGAGCTTCTCGACAGCGGAACGATGTGGCTGAGTGAAACTCCCGATGTGTTTGCAAGTAAGCTCCCTAAATCAGGCTGCACAAGAATTGCAACATGGGCAACCCTCAAGGAAAAGGCAAGCGGCAAAATTTATACCCACATCAACACCCACCTCGACCACCTTTTAGAGGATGTACGTGTTGAGCAGGTGAAGATTCTCGAAACAAAGACAGAAGAGCTTAAGGCTCAGGGCTATCCCGTTATCTGCACAGGCGACTTCAACACCTATGAAAAGGACGAAGCCTATAACGAGATGATAACCTGCCTCAATGACAGCAAGTACCTTGCCGCTGAATCCGACGAGGGAAAGACCTTCCATAATTACGGTATGGATATTTTCCACAAAAGACCTATCGACTTTGTTTTTGTCAGTGAGGGCGTAACTGTCAACCGCTATAAAATCATCGATGAAAAGATAAATATGATGTACCTTTCAGACCACTACGGCGTTTGCGTGGATATGGTTATCTAAAGGGCTAAGGTCCAACGCACATGAATATATAGCAAAAAAATTAGGTTGATTCTGCACCGAAACAGAATATATATTATAAAACAGCACCTCTTATGAAGGTGCTGTTTCTTCTTATTTGCAGTTTATAATTTTTTTAGTCGTGGATACAGGGATATTGTTTTAAACGTGAGTGGGTCGCGTCGGCCCTTGACCCTTCTCCCTCGGCCCTCATTTATCCTTTCTCTGTCCGTAATAAGCATTGGGACCGTGTTTTCTCATATAGTGCTTATCTAAAAGATATTGCTCAATGGGAGTATGGTCGGGGTTTATCATCTCAGCGTGATATGCCATGTTTGCCACGGTTTCCATAACAACGGCATTGTGCACTGCCTCGTGAGGATTTTTACCCCACGCAAAGGGGCCGTGCTTATAAACGATAACACCGGGTACTGCCATCGGGTCTTTGTCTTTGAAGGCTTCGATGATAACGGTGCCCGTTTCTTTTTCGTAGGCGGTCTCTACCTCTTCGGGAGTGAGCTGCCTTGTGCAAGGAATTTCACCGTAGAAATAGTCGGCGTGAGTTGTGCCGTAGGCGGGAATGGCTCTGCCTGCCTGAGCCCAAGAGGTTGCCCATGTTGAGTGGGTGTGTATAACACCGCCGATATTCGGGAAAGCCTTATAAAGCTCGATGTGTGTCGGTGTATCCGAGGAAGGATTGAGCTTGCCTTCAACAACCTTGCCCTCAAGGTCAACAACTACCATATCCTCGGCGGTCATAACGTCGTACTCAACGCCGCTTGGCTTTATTACGATGAGACCCTTTTCACGGTCGATACCGCTGACGTTACCCCATGTAAAGGTAACAAGTCCGTACTTAGGAAGCTCTAAATTGGCTTCAAGCACCTTCTTTTTGAGTTCTTCGAGCATAGCTTTATCCTTTCAGTTCAATCTGTTCTTCAACAACCCTCATCAGGCCTGTTTTTAGGTCGGTCTGACTTTCCCAGCCCAGAGCTTCAAGCTTGCCTGAATCAAGCACCGCATTTTCTATAAGTGAGAAGCCCTTTGACTCCGCCTCGGTGGGAAGGTCGAAAATAACCTTAAGCCCCTTTTCCGGGTAGGAGTCAACGAGGGTGTGGGCAATACCTGCAATAGTGGTAATGCACTTTGTTGATGCTATGTTGTAAGCCTCACCGCTTTCACCGTCGAGAAGAATTGTGAAAAGTGCGGTTATGGCATCTGTAACGTAGGTGTAGGAGCGAAGCTGCTCGCCCTTGCTTTTCATAACAATGTTTTCGCCGTCGGCAATACATTTCGGGAAAACTGCAACGATTTTTGAGTCACCCTCACGCATACCGGGGCCGAAAATATAGCTGAGTCTGCCGATTTTAACGGGTACGCCGTATTCGTCGGAATAGCTTACGCAGAGAGTTTCACAGCTCTTTTTGCTCAGAGGATAGCAGGAGCGTACCTTCATAGCGTCGATTGTGCCGTAGGTATCCTCGGGGATAGTATCAATACCTCTTGTTGTGCCGTAAATCTCAATGGTGGAAACATAAAGAAAGCTTTCGGCATTGACTGCCTTTGCATAGTCAAGCAGGTTGCTTGTGCCGAAGAAATTGGTCTTCATTGTTTCCACGGGATACATGGAGTATTCCCTCGGAGCCGCATTGGATGCGCAGTGGATGATGAAATCCGCCTTCTTATCCGTAGGAAGCGGCTGACAGACGTCCTGTACGATATAGTCGAGATTTTCGTTTTCACCGTACATTTTTTCGGCTCTTTCTCTGTTTCTGACAAGAGCGAGTACCTTTACGCCGAGGCCGTCCTTCTCGTTCTTTTCAAGAAGAGAACGGATGATATATGAGCCGATAAAGCCTGTTGCACCTGTTATAAGCAGGGTTTTGTTTCTGAGCTTATCCCAATTTAACGGTGTGTCGGCAATACGGGAGGTTTCTTTTCTGACAATGCTTGTAACCATATGCTTTCACCGATTAAAGGGCCCCTGCCTTGATGTAAGCTTCAAGAAGAGCGATGTGTTCTGCAGTTGTAACCTTGAAGTTTGTTTCCTCACCCCATACGATGTGTACCTGCTCGCCTAATTCAACAAGAAGAGTGCAGGTTGCAACAGTATCGGTGATGCCTCTCTTTACAGCTTCCTCGTGTGCCCATACAAACTTTGAAATGTAAAGCGACTGAGGGGTCTGAGTTCTTGCGATGAGGTTTCTGTCAACAATCTTTTTGCTTTCAATCATATCCTCACTGTAAAGAAGAGCTTCTGTTGTGGGTACGCAGGTGATAGCTGTGCCGAATTCCTTAACGCCCTCGATGTTGGTGTCGATGATAGCGTCAGAAATAAGGGGACGTACTGCGTCATGGATAACTGCGATAGAATCCTCGGGGTAGTTATCACGAAGGGCAATCATACCGTTGCGAAGTGACTCCATACCTGTTTTACCGCCGGGTACGATGTGAGTGAGCTTTTTGATGCCGTACTGGTCGGCCCACTTCTGAAGTTTTTCCTCCCAGCCCTGAAGACAGACAACAACAACCTCGTCAATGTTCTTATTTTTTTCGAAGGCTTCGAGGGTATAGATAATGATAGGCTTGCCTAAAACCTTGATAAACTGCTTGGGAACGTTCATTTTCATTCTCTGACCGGTACCTCCGGCGATGATAAGACCGATATTCATAATATAACCTCCGTTATGATATATTTTTGACCTGATTATGAGCTCTGAAACAGAATTTGATTTAAAAATAATTATAATCCATACAGAGAATTTTGTCAATAAAATAAAAGGGGCTGTAAAAAAACTTCGCTTTCTACAGCCTCCCCGGATAAAATTATTCTTCTGTTTCCGGAACAGTATCGTCTTCTTCCTCGGGCGCATTAGCCTCGGATGAATTGACATCCTCTGCTTCAACGGAAAAGTCTTCGTATTCGTTAAGAGCAGCTTCTCTTTCGAAAAGTCGTTCTTCTCTGTTTTTTCTTGTAAAGCCTTTCATAATCATTCTCCTTTTACGTCAGATATTATAAAGGTTGTTATGCTGTTACCCTTGAGAACGGAAGAAAGGGTACTGCTTTTAAGTTCGGGACAGTAGATTTCTTCCCAGCATTCCTTATCCGTACCGCTGCCGCTTGTTCTTACGGCGGTTACTTTGCCGTCGGGTATGCCGAAGCCTTTAAGTGAAAGAGTAAACGGTACCTGAGCTTTACTGCAGTTGAGACAGACAACGGATAAGGCTCTTTTTTCCTTATCGTAGCAAGCAAGAGTATCCTTATCCACCTTTATAAGAGTCACACCCGGGCGGATAAACCGGGAAAACTGACCGAAGGCGTAATATTTCTGCGTGAGTATGATTTCTTCCTTGTCTGTATCTGCGAAGGCGGTACCCCAATAACCTTCGTTAAGGTCGGGGAGAGAGGGCATATCGCGTCTGCCTTTGTATTCCTTCTGTGAGATGTAAGCGGCAACAATCTGCCAGATTATCCAAGCATCCGCCTCGAGGGTGTTTAAGTCCTCGATGATTTTTTTGCCGAGCCACAGTGCAGGACCCATTTCACCTGCGTTTTCTCCATCAACACCTGACCAGTCGGTTTCCGTCATCCATAAGGGTTTATTATGCTCTGCGGCGGTTTTTGCAACCTTGGGTGTAGCTTTTGAATAGGTGTGAGTGCTTATGCGGTCAACACAGTCCCACGCCTCCTTTGTAAGACGTCTGCAGGCGATATTCTGTAAGCGTGTATTGGTCTCGTCACTTGCGGTGATGTCAACATCACTGAGGCCTGCGTTTTTCATTGCCTTTGTGGTTTCACAAAGAAGAGTGCTCTGCATTTTACCCGGAGAAACGTGACAACCCTCCTGCTTGGGAGAATAGGCTTTCCAATAATTTGTAAAAGGCTCGTTCATCGCCGCAAGAGAGCTGATTTTTATGCCCAGTTCGTTGTTTATATATCTGCACACATAGGCAAGATATTCTGCGAAGTCTGTCACGCAGCTCTTTCTGAGGTTGTTGCTTATTGCGTTTTTGCTTCCTGAGCTGCAGCCGCTTACAGTCATAAAATAGGGTGGAGAATTTGAAAACGCCTCAACGTATGCATCCTCTCCTGCAGCTTCATAGGCAGCTCTCAGAATGTTAAGCTGATATTCGTCAGCGTTGTGGTCATAGTAAAGCTCGCCGTTTTGGTTCTTTTTCAGCCAGCCGGGCATATCCGAGTCGGTGCGGGTGATGTGGTTGTGGGCGGGGTCGTCGCCGCCGCCGATGTTGTAGCGCATAATGTTGAGCCCGAGGCCTTCGGTGCCGAAAAACAGACGCGCAGAATCACTTACCATTTTTTCACTGTAGCCTATACGGTTTGCCCACCAGCAAAGGCTTGTGCCCCAACCCTTGAAAGTGCGGGGAAAAGCCTTCTTTTTATCAATTATGATGTTTTTCATATTTTATTTCTCCCCAAAAAACAAACGGGAGGTCGGAGCGTTCCGACTTCCCGTTATGATATTACATTAAATCGTGGAAGCTTTCTTCGTCGAGAAGCTCAACACCGTTATCCATAAGAACCTTTGTGGCGGCATCGTTATCTGCAACGCGAAGAA
>JAZSPQ010000054.1:0-11973 GCA_045537485.1 Acutalibacteraceae bacterium
TAAGCCTGCCCTTGTTGATGAGTTTATTATTAATAACGGCTACAGCGATGCAAACTATGAGCCGAAAGCACTGATTCACTATGCCGCAAAGAATATTATCGGCATACCCGTTACCGTGCACAGCTATAACGGTTACGGCAACCCGGTTAAGAGCTATGCTGTCATTACCTATGCAGACAATAAGCTTTCTTCGGTTGAGGGCTTCGTTCACAGTTCTGAAAGCAGCAGCTTTTACAGCAGCCTTTTCAGAGGTACCTGCATAGGGGAAAATCTTTACACCGTTGATGACTTAGCGGTTATTGAACACGGACTTTCAGACGGTGAAAAGAAAAGAGAGTGTGTGTTGGCAACACAGCAGGAATTGGAATGGGATTATCCCGTTGAAGACTTCAAGGTCGAAACAACCGTTGCCGCATCATCGGCATATATACCTGAATAAACAAACAGCCGCAGGACTTTAAACAAGTCCTGCGGCAAAATTTTATTCTGCATACATCAGCATATTTTCTCTTGAGCGGAAGGAATATCCGTTGTCCTCAAGCTTTTTCATATTTTTAAGAATGTAGCCGGCACCTTTTGCGGCACAGTTTTCACTGTCTGCGGCACAAGAAACCTTTATTCCGAGCCTTTTTGAAAGCTCCTTATCAATTCCGTAAAGCTTGGCTCCGCCGCCTGTGAGGATAATACCCTCATTGCATATATCGCTGTAAAGCTCGGGCGGAGTCTGTTCCATAACCTCCATAATTGCGGTGAAAATTATTTCCAAAGGCTCTTTCAAGACCTTCACGGTCTCGTTGGCTCTCACAAGGAAGGGTCGGGGTAAGCCGGTTATATAGTCCTTTCCCGAATAGAGAGCTTCAATTTCTTCATCCCTGGGATAGACACTGCCTAATGTGTGCTTGATTTTTTTAACCGTAGGGATGCCGGCGATAATATCCTTATCACGCTTTAAGAAGCTGCTTATGGCTTCATCGAAGCTGTTACCTGCAGTTTTGATTGAGGTTGAGCAGGCAACTGTTCCCATTGTGATAACGGCAATGTCCGTGGTACCTGCACCGATGTCGACAACCATAGTGCCGTGCGGGTGCTCTATCGAAAGTCCTGCGCCGATAGCGGAAACAATAGGCTCATCAATAATATGTACTTTTCCTGCGCCTGCGGTGCAAGCTGCTTCAATAACCGTCTTTTTTTCAAGAGAGGTAACACAGCAGGGGGCGCTGATTATAAGATTCGGTCTGAAAATACGGTTTTTGCAAACCTTTTTTATAAAGTGAGAAAGAATCTCGGTCATAACCGAAAAATCGGAAATAACACCGCCCTCAACAGGTTTTTTCAGGGTGAGGCTGTCGGGGAGTCTGTCCAGCATATCACCTGCACTGTTGCCGATTGCAACAGCCTTGCCCGTGAAATTATCATAGCAAAGGGCGTTTTCTTCGGAAAGAATGATGCCCTTACCCTGAGCATAAAATTTAATTGTGCTTGTTCCTAAATCAATACCGATATTAAGACCGGGCATATTCTCACCTGCCTTCTTTTTGTTTTATAATTCTAAATGTTTTTTTCATCTTTGTCAAGCCTTGGGGCAGCTTTGCCATAAACAGGTATTGCCGCAACAACGCAGTAAACATCTGATGCTCCGCCGCTTAAAAGGAGGGCTTCGCACTCGAGCAGGGTGCTGCCCGTGGTTTTTATATCATCGCAAAGAAGTACGGTTTTACCGTCAATGTTTACACCGCTTTTCAGAGAAAAAACGTTTTTGATATTTTCTTTTCTCATCTCATGAGAGAGATGATGCTGTTTGAGACTGCTCTTTGATTTAACAAGAAGGTCCTTTGTGGGCAGGAAAAGCCTTTTTGCAATTCTCTTTGCAAGAAGCTCGCTTTGGTTATAGCCTCTTTTCCTTTTTGCTTCCTCATCCATTGGCACGAAGGTAACCAAGTCAAAGCTCACGTCGCAAAAGCTTTCAATGACCTTTTTGTACATTTCCTCTGACAGAAAATCCGCATAGCTTTTCTCTTTTCTGAATTTAAGGTGAAGTATTGATTTTCTTATGATGCCTGAGTATAAAAAGGGTGCGGTGATGTGTCTTAGCTTTCGGTCAATGTCCGGGCAGACACATTTTCTTCTGCCGCAATAAGGACAAAAGGTCTCGGGAATGTAACAGCTCTTGCTTTCGCATTTAAGGCAAACCTTGTCGGAAAGGGGAATAAGCCTATGGCAGTGAACGCATCTTTCAGGAAAAAATATTTTTGAAATCAGATGGAGAGACTTCATTTTATCAGTCCTTTAAAAGAAAATGCTTGAGAGCGGAATAACGTCTTGTCTTTTTATCGTTATCGACCATTGCCTGAATCTGCTCTTTGGTACCAACGAGAATAAGGCGGCTTTTTGCTCTTGTCACTGCAGTGTAAAGCAGATTTCTGTAGCTGAGCTGAGGCAGACAGGAGCATACGGGCATAATCACCGACTCAAACTCCGAGCCCTGACTTTTATGAACGGTTATTGCATAAGCGTGCTCCAATTCGGCGGCACTGTCGAAGGGATAAAGAGAAATTCTGCCGTCAAAGTTAATCTTCATAAAAGATGCGTTGTGATTTATGGCACTGATTATTCCTATGTCGCCGTTGAAAATGCCCGTAGAGACCTCTTTGCCTCTGGTCCATATAATATCATAGTTGTTTTTTGTCTGCATTACCTTGTCGCCTTCGCGGAAGGTTTTTGCGCCCACCTGATAATCGTCTTTGTCGGGAGAAGGAGGGTTAATTATTTCCTGCAATCTCTTGTTAAGACTCACAGTGCCCAGCTCTCCCTTTCTTGAGGGAGTAATTATCTGAATATCCTCTATAGGGTTATAGCCGTAAGCGGCGGGCAGACGCTTCTGATAAAGGTCAATAACGGTCTGTGCACTCTGATAGACGTTGTTCCTTTGCATAAAGAAGAAATCGCTGTCTGTTTTAGAAAGCTCGGGATAATCACCTTTAACTATTCGGTGAGCGTTTGTAACGATGAGGCTTTCAAGAGCCTGTCGGAAAACCTCGGTCAGAGCAACTACGGGCAAAAGCTTTGATTCGATAATATCCTGCAAAACATTACCCACACCCACCGGCGGAAGCTGATCTGAGTCACCGACCATAATCAGTCTGCAGCCCAGAGGAAGTGCATCTAAAAGACTTGCGAAAATATGTGTATCAACCATAGAAAGCTCGTCGATGATAACTGCATCGGCTTCAAGGGGATTTTCCATATTTCTTGCAAAGTGCTGGCGGTCGCCGTCAGTCCATTCCGTTTCGAGAAGGCGGTGAATAGTCTTAGCCTGACGGCCGGTCACCTCGCTCATACGCATTGCGGCTCTGCCGGTGGGTGCGGCAAGAAGAACTCTCAGCCTCTGCTTTTCAAAAAGCTCAAGAATACCGTTGAGGGTAGTTGTTTTGCCCGTACCGGGACCGCCTGTTAAAACGAGGAGTCCCTTTGTTACGGCGATGCTGATTGCCTGCCTTTGCTTTTCTTCAAAGTGAATGCCTTTCTTTTCCTCAATTTTATCGATATCTCTGTCGAGGGTTTTGCCTGCGGCGGGCGGGAAACGGAGCATAACCTTTATTCTGTCGGCAATTTTTTTCTCATCGGTGTATTCGGATGGCAAAAAGATGAAGCTTTTTGAATCGATAAACTCCTCAATTATTTCTTTATCCGTAAGAAGATCGTCGATAATTTCCTGAGTTTCTTCCCTTTCGGTGCCGAGAAGCTCAAAGCAGGGGATAATAAGCTTCTCTCTCGGCAGACAGGTGTGTCCGTTGCGAAGGTTATGCCTTAAAATATGAAGAATACCCGCACGCTTTCTGAGCAGTGAATTAACCTCGTGAGGGAAGCCGTTTGCAATTTCGTCAGCTCTTTCAAAGCGCATACCGACCTTATCACTGCAAAGAATATAGGGGTTTTCACTGATTCTTTCCGTTGCATTGGCACCGAGAGCTTTATATACATTCAGACACTCCGTAGGGTTAAGACCAAGCCTTTCAAGACCTATCATAACCTCCCTTAATGCGAACTGTCCTTTGAATCTTTCCTGAATATCCAAAGCCTTTTCCTTGGAAATTCCCTTGATTTTGCAAAGCTCCTCAGGATGATTTTCGATAATATCAAAGGTATCCTCACCGAATCTTTCAACGATTTTAGAGGCGGTTGCAGGGCCTATTCCTTTAACGGTACCGCTTGAAAGATAACGCAGCATGTCGCCTGCAGATTTAGGCATAGACCTTTCACATGCAGACGCCTTGAACTGGGTGCCGAAGGTGGGATGCTTAACCCACTGCCCCCTTAATTTTATTTTTTCACCTGCACTGCAGGAGGGCATAATACCGACGGCCGTTATAAGGCTTTTCTCATAGCTCATATCGATAACGCTGTAACCGTTTTCGGGGTTTGTATAAACAACGTTTTCAATTATACCCTCAATAAAAATTTCATTATCCATATCTGACCGCCTTTTTATATACTTTTTTGATTATACATCATTCTTCGGTGTAATGCAACCTCACAGAAAGAGTTTCTCGTCACTCCCGGCTTTGATGAATATAATTCTGCCGTAGGGCTCGATGGCTTCCTTTAAAGTGTTCCGTGTGATTTCGGAAAGGTCGTGGTCGATGACATAGACAGGCTTTTTTGCAGAAAAATTCATAAGATTAGCCTGAATGTAAGCGGAATATACCTGCTGAGGAAGTCCGCTGTCGTTTTCAAAGGCTTCCACTGCCACAAAGTACCTGTCGTTGCTGACGGACTGCTTTGAAGCAACAAGATAAAAAATAAAAAACATCCCCGTGAGAATAAGTAAAAGAGACAAAAAGCAAGTAATACACCAAATCATAAAAAAACACCTCATTAACAGCTTATGCAAAGCCGATAATATAAGTGAAATGAGCAAAAAAAGAAAGCCGTTACTGAAGTAACAGCCTTCCTTGAGTGAATCTGTAAGCCGAGTTCTGTCGTTTAAGGCAATCATCTGTCTAGACCTTGGATTGCTCCAAGGTTCAAGCCACCCGTCGGTTTGGCGCCCAGCTGACGCATTATATCCTGTCGGTGTTGCTTCGGGTAGGGTTTACATGGCCATAAAGTCTCCTTTATGCCGGTGAGCTCTTACCTCGCCTTTCCATCCTTACCGTAAAAACGGCGGTTTATTTCTGTTGCACTTTCCCTAAGGTCGCCCTCGGCGGTCGTTAACCGTTACCCTGCTGTATGAAGCTCGGACTTTCCTCACGCCATAAAGGCCCGCGACTGCCCAATTCACTCACGGTAACACATTTTACACCAAACAGGGATAAAAGTCAAATTTTTAAGTCTAAAAAATATTGTCTGAGTCATAAATTTGATGAAAATATTAAGTTTTTTCAAAACACTTGAGATTTCTGCCTGTATGATGTAAAATAAAAGATAACCTTTTGTATACGGAGGACAGTAATGGACGATATATACTTTTCAGATAAAAAAAGACCTGATCGCAAGAGTGCTGACGGTGGCGATAAATATCTGAAGGCTGATTATTTTGACGAAAGCTTTTCTCTCGAATTCAGAAAAGGGATGGGAAATGCACAGTCTTTTCAGGAGCCGCCACTGCCTGATGAGGAGCTTTTTACCTCTTTTGCACAGGAGGCTTATTCAGATGCACCTGCTCAGGACTCCTATGTAGAGGATATTGACGTGCTTTTCGGTACACCGGAAAAATATCAGGACGGAGAAAGAGAAATGCAAAACAGCAATCAGCATAACGACAGAACGGTAAGATCGCCGAAAAACGGCAATGCTGCCGGCGGCAGAACGGTAAGACCGGTCAGCAACAACAGCCTTGCAGGTGACCCTTCAAGAGTTCCCACAGGCAGAAGGGTGGTTCCTCAGTCCGCTGATCTGCATTCAGGAGAACGAACACCGAAAAACAACAAAAAGAAAAAATCACGCAAGTTAAATATAATTATTGCAGTTCTTGCAGTTGTAATTGTTGCTGTCGGTGCGGTGGTTGCTTATGCATACAGCCGTGTGGATTCAATGCTTAATTCGCTTAATTATGACGACACCATAATTAAAGACAGATATCTTTCTCCCGATGCACCTGTAAGCGACGAAGTAAAAAACATTCTGCTTATAGGCAGTGACGCAAGAGCTGAGGTTTCGGGTCAGCGTTCGGATACAATGATTCTTTTCACTATTGACTCGGCAAATAGCCAGATAAAGCTTACATCCTTTCTGAGAGACAGCTATGTTTATATTCCCTGCATTGAAAGAAAGGGTAAAATGAATGCTGCCTACAGCAATGGTGGAGCGCAGGGTGTCATTGATACTGTAGAATATAATTACGGCATAGACGTACACAATTATGTTTCTGTTGATTTTGAAACCTTTGAAAAGATAGTTGACCTTATCGGCGGCGTCACCATTGACGGTGTGACGCAAAAAGAAGCAAGATATATGAATTCAGAGGCTGATACGGATATTAAAGAGGGCTCAAACCATATGAACGGCTATGAAGCACTGTGGTATTGCCGTATCAGAAAGATTGACAGCGATTTCTACAGAACCAAGAGACAGAGAAAGGTGCTCACGGCGGTTATAGATAAAGCTAAGGAAATAAAGCCCAACGAGCTCATGAAGCTCATAGAGCAGGTTCTTCCCAATGTTTCAACTGACCTTTCCAAAAACGAAATAAAGGATTTGGGAACAAAGGCAGTGAGCTATATCGGCTATGAAACCGTACAGATGCAGGTTCCTGCCGACGGAACATGGCGTGACGGCAATGTGGGCGGCAGCTATGTTATCGACTTTGACTTAGAAAAGAATAAAGATATGCTCAAGGCTTTTGTTTACGAAAAGGTTGAGCAAGCCGAAGAATAAAAAATCGGAGACTGTTGCATTAAGTGCTTTTAAGGCTTATGGCAACAGTCCTTTTTCTTTTTTTGTTCAGCATAATCTGAAGCCTTTGGCAAATCATAGTATTATAATAAAAGGCGGTGGATTATGAAACAGCTTAAAACAATAAGGGATATACTTGAAGAAAGTGCCGATGCATATCAGAACAGAAGCAGCTTTATAGTTGAGCATACAAAGGATGAGTTCAGAAGCATCAGCTACAGGGAGTTTAAAAAGGATGTGGATGCTCTGGCTCTTGCGCTTAAGGAAAAGCTCGGTCTTGGCGGTAAGCACATAGCTATTATGTCCAAAAACTCATACAGATGGTGTGTTGCATATTTTGCAATACTTTCGGGTGTGGGCATTGCCGTGCCTATTGACAGGGATAATTCCGGTGAGGAAACGGTAGGCTTTCTTGACTTTGGTGAAGTGCAGGCTGTAATATGCGACAGACACAGCGCTGTTCAGCTGTCGGAAAATATGGGTGAGAGAAAAATACCGCTTATCTGTACCGAGGATGACGAGGGCGACGGTATGCTGAGCTTCGACAGTCTTCTGGAATACGGATACTCGCTTCTGAACCAAGGAAAGACCGTGGAATGCGATATAGACCCGGATAAAATGGCCGTTCTGCTTTTCACCTCCGGCACAACAGGTGTGTCAAAGGGAGTGATGCTGTCTAACAGCAATATTGTTTCCGATTTAAAGGCGGTCAGCCACAATGTTAAAATTACCTATGAGGACAGAAGTCTCTCTGTTTTGCCTCTTCACCACACCTATGAAGCTATAGCTATGCTTATGGTTATCCGTCAGGGCGGTACTGTCTGCTTTGCCTCAGGCTTTAAAAATCTTCCGAGAGACTTTAAAGTGTACCGACCTACGGTTCTTGTATGTGTACCCCTTTTGCTTGAAAAATTCAACAGAAGGATTGAGCGTGAGATTCAAAAGCAGGGAAAATCGGGCAAGAGCAAGCTCTTTTCTCTGGTATCAGGCGTTGTCAGTGAGGAAAGCAAAAGAAAGACCTTTGCCTCAGTTCACGAAAGCTTTGGCGGAAGGCTCAGAAAAATCATAGTTGGTGCGGCGGCAATTCAGAAGGCGACGGCTGACGCCTTTGAAATGTACGGTTTTACGGTGATTATCGGCTACGGACTCACCGAGTGTTCACCTATTGTTATCTGTAACGGTGACCTTGACCGTAAATCAGACTCAATAGGTAAGCCTCTCAATACGGCGCAGGTGAAAATTCTTGAACCCGACAGCAAGGGCATAGGAGAAATTGCCGTGAAAGGACCCATGGTGATGCTTGGTTATTATAAAAATCCGCAGGCAACCGAGGCGGTTTTTAAGGGTGACTGGTTCTGTACGGGAGATTTAGGCTATGCGGATAAAGAGGGCTATTATCATATAACGGGCAGAAAGAAAAATCTGATAGTCACATCCGGCGGAAAAAATATCTATCCGGAAGAGCTTGAATACTATATTTTAAAAAGCCCTCTGGTGTCAGAGTGTATTGTTTATGCAAAAAAGGATAAAGAAATCATTGCCGAAATTTTCCCTGACCAAGCGGAGCTGAAGCTGAAAAGTAAGAAAGACAGGCTTTCCGACGATGAGGTTGAGCTTTATATCGGAGCAGTAGTTAAAACCGTAAACAGGAAGCTTCCGCCATATAAAAGGATAAAGGATTTTATAATAAGAAAGGAGTCCTTTGAAAAAACCACTACTCATAAAATAAAAAGATAAAAGAGCGATTGATTTTTTATACGGTATAGATGTATAATAAAAAGTACCTTCGGAATCCAAAGGTACTTTTAATCTTCTTTAGGGATAAATCCGCCCTCGGCCCACAGGTAGAGAGTGTAGGGCTTATTCTTTCTTTTGCATTCTCTTAAAACATAGGCGGTGCCACGGCTTTTGCCGTCCCAAAAGATCAGAACAGCATCACTTTTGTCGATGATGATATCGTTTCTCACAAGGGGGGCTCGTCTGCCGTAAAGATCGTAGGCGGGGAGTATTTCTTCTATAAAAATTTTGTGCTCAAGGGCATATTCTCTTGCACTGCGGTCGATGCCCACTGCGCCGCCTGATATTATCTTTGCCGTGTTTTCGGGAATAACATCTTCGGGGATAGGCTTGTTGAGGCTTCTTGAGCCGATTATACCGATATTCATTTCTATCCCTCCTTAAGGTGTAATGGGATTAAACAGGTCTTTTTGTCGGGCTTTTGTAAATGCCTGTAAAGCTTAAGCCAATACTATCACAGAAGTTTAGAAAAATCAACTGCATTTCAGTCAGTTGTAAAGGAGAAAAATATGTTTGAGATCAAAAAAATCAAAGGCAACACCTATTATTATGAGGCTTTCACCAACGTAGGAATTTTTGCACCTGACGGAAAAAATGCAGTGCTGATTGATGCCTGCGATCATCCGAGAATGGTTAAGGGAACAGATAAGCAGCTCGGTGAGATGGGCTTAAGGGTCGGCGCCGTTATTGACACCCACTGCCACATTGACCACATTTGCGGAAACAAATTTTTCCGTGATAAATACGGCTGTAAAATCCTTTCAACAAAAAAGGAGCAGGCATTTATCAGTTATCCCTCGTTAGAGTCCGATTTTTATTATGCAGGCATGGATACCGATAAGATCCGCAATTCTTTTTTTCTGACTGAGCCCTGTGAAAGTGAGGTAATCACAAAGGAAAACACTCCCGAGGGTATTGAGACAATACCTCTTCCCGGCCATAGCTTTGAGATGATAGGCGTAAAAACAGCGGATAACGTAATTTTTCTTGCTGATGCCATTCTGTCAAGAAAAACATGGGATGAATATAAGCTTCCCTTCTTTTACGATGTAAACAGCAGTATTTCGACCCTTGAAATGCTTAAAACCTTAAGTGCCGATATTTATGTGCCTTCTCACGATGCTCCGCTGGAGGATATAACAGAGCTTGCAAACTATAATATAGAAAAAATCACAGAAAAGAAGGAGCTTTTTTACAGTCTTTGTGAGGGTAGGAGCTTCGACACTCTTTTTGAAGCGGTACTGAAAAAGGAAGACCTTAAGATAAGAACGGAAAAGTATCCGATGTATGCGGTTATGGCAAGAAACCTTCTTCAGGCTCTTGTAAACGACGGAAGAATATATGCAGTTCTCGAAAATAACCGTTTGGTATATCACAGGAAATAAAAGACAACAATATAAAAGCAGCTTTTTTGAAAAAAATCAAAAAAAGTTGCTTTTTTCTATTGACATTTCTTGGCAATGATAGTATAGTTGTGACAGAGGTTAGCACTCAAGAGGTGAGAGTGCTAAAACGTAGCAGAAGGAAGACCTGTGTGAAAGGAAGTGAAGAAATGGAGCTCGGAAAAAGAAAAGAGCTGATACTTGCCGCAATAGTTGAGCAATATATCAAAAGCGGTGAACCTATAGGTTCAAAGCTGCTTATGCAGTCACTTCCAATATCTGTTTCTTCCGCCACTATCCGTAACGAGATGAGTGAGCTTCACGAAATGGGCTTTCTTGAGCAGCCTCACACCTCGGCAGGACGAATACCCTCACAGGCGGGCTACAGATATTACGTTGATAAGCTTATGAATACCGACGAGCTTTCCGAAGAGGACAGACGTCTTATCAAGCTTGAGCTTGAAAGAATGGCAGGCAATCCCGACAAGCTGCTTGAAAAGGCAGGGGAGATGCTCGCAAGGCTCACAGGCTGTGCCGCAGTTGCAACCACACCTACCGATGAAGGTGCAACAATCAAGCATATCGAGCTTATGCCGGTTGGAAGAAAGATAGCTATGATAGTTATGATGACCTCTTCCGGTATAATAAAAAACGGCGTGTGCAAAACTGAAACAGAGCTTACCCCCGATATGGTGCAGTGCTTTTACGATATAGTCAATGAATGCTTTATCGGTCACCCTGTTTCTGATGTAGGTACGGTTATGATTCAGACGCTTGTAGCTTCTCTGGGCGCAAATGCACTTGCGATGAGTCCCTTGTTTGTCGTGCTTGCCGATATAGCAAATCAGGCGCTTCAGGCTGAGATTCGCCTTGAGGGTGAGCAGAACTTACTTCACCACAGAGAGTTCGGCAACAATATATACGATATGATGCAGTTTTTTGATGAAAAAGAAAAGCTTGAGAGAGCACTTTCTTCGTCAAAGGACGGTGTGCAGGTAATTATCGGTAAGGAGAATATGTACCGTCAGCTTGAAAATTCGAGTATGATAATTTCACGGTACTCCATAGGCGGTCATGACGGCGGCGCAATAGGAATTATAGGACCGACGAGACTTGACTATGCAAAGCTTATACCGAGTATAGAATATCTGACAGACCTTGTCGGTAAATTGCTTACCGATACTTTAGAGGAATAAGGAGGCTAAAAAATGGCTAAAGATAAAAAGAAAGAAACCGCAGCCGAAGAGGAATTGAAGGTCGAGGAGACCGTCTCCGAAGAAACCCCCTCAAAGGAAGCGGAGCTTGAAAAAGAGCTTGCGGCGGCAAAAGAGGCACACATAAGAACTCTTGCCGAGTACGATAACTACAGAAAGCGTACCGCAAAGGAAAAGGAAGGCATCTACGGTGATGCCAAGGCAGACTGTATGAAGTCTCTTTTAGGTGTACTTGACAATTTCGACAGAGCGTTAAGCGTTGATAATTCAGATTTTGAGTCTTACAAAAAAGGTGTTGAAATGATATATACAAACTTCTGTGAGATTCTTAAAAATCTTGGCGTTGAAGCCTTCGGCGAAAAGGGAGAAGCCTTTGACCCGAATTTCCACAACGGTGTAATGCACATCGAAGATGACTCTCTCGGTGAAAATGTTATCGCAGAGGTCTTCTCAAAGGGCTACAAGTTAGGCGACAGAGTTCTCCGTCCCGCCATGGTGCAGGTAGCTAATTAAGTAGCAAGTAGTAAGTAGTAAGGGATGCCCTTCGGGCATTTGAAATAATAAACAAACCAATACAATATAAATTACTTGGAGGTAACAAATTATGGCAAAGATTATCGGTATCGACTTAGGTACAACAAACTCATGCGTAGCAGTTATCGAAGGCGGCGAGCCCGTAGTTATCG
>JAZSPQ010000112.1:0-48435 GCA_045537485.1 Acutalibacteraceae bacterium
AGATTGAGAGGCTGACGAACGATGAGCTTAAGAGTTTCAAGACCGAAATAATCGTCGATTTCTCTGTCGTTGATGATGATTTTACCTGTACCTGCATATACACGTACTCTTGCGATTGACTTCTTTCTGCGGCCTGTGCCGTAGAAGAACGGTGTTGTTTCGTACATTTACTTTTCCTCCCTTTCTTAGAATTCTACAACTTCGGGCTTCTGAGCTGCGTGTGCGTGTTCAGCACCTGCATATACGCGAAGTCTTGTCATAGCGTTACGGCCGATAACGGTGTCGGGTACCATACCCTTGATAGCCTTTGTCATAACGAACTCGGGCTTTTCTTTGAGAAGAGTTGAATACTTAACCTTCTTCATGTTACCGATGTAACCTGTGTGATGATAATACATTTTCTGATCGAGCTTCTTGCCTGTGAGAACGATCTTATCAGCGTTGATAACGATAACGTGGTCACCGCAGTCTGCGTGGGGAGCGAATGTAGCCTTGTGCTTACCTCTGAGAAGCTCAGCTGCCTTTGCTGCTACATGTCCGAGATGCTTTCCTTCAGCATCAATTACATACCACTTACGGGTGATGTCGCCTGCTTTGGGCATATAAGTTGACATATCTTTTTACCTCCAAATAATTTATTTTGTCAAATTGCCTTGATATATTATCACAAGAGAGGGACAATGTCAACACCTTTTTTATAATTTTTTAATTTACATTTCACTTGCTCTCATTTTCTTCGTTTTTCTTCGTTTTTCATAGCGTTTGCTCGTTTGTGATTTTTATTTTTTTCAAAAAATATCTACTGAAAAAAACGGGGAGCTCAGCTTTTTTTGCAGGTCAACAGTAAAAAGTACGTAAAAGCACAAAAAATGAACGACATTTAATAATTATACAACAAGTTTATCACAATCGGCTAGTAAAATAACCTTCGTAAGTAAATAAAAATTTACAAGGAGGCTAATCAATGAAAAGTACATCAAAAAAAGTATTATCCCTTCTGCTTACCTGCCTGATGCTTTTGTCGGTAATGCCTGTTGCTCTTGCCGCAGAGGCTCAGAAGGAAGAAATCTATCCCGAGCTTACTGTTAAAGGCTTCGGCGCAAGCAGTGTAAAAATCTATTATGAGGACGACCCTGAGCAGAAGTCTCTTTTCTATCCCTTTGATACGGAAAGGTTACTGGAGAATGTGAAAAAAATCGATGAATACATCTTCGATGCCGTTAAAAATCAGGAGCCTAACATTCTTCGCTCAGTTATTTATGATTACTGCGTTGAAACCTTCGGTATGCTCGCCTTCAGTCCCGACGGTGAAAATATGGAGGGCGTTGTCAACGAGGAGCCGGGTCTCAGAAAAAAGAGAGACGGCATCTATGAGTTTTATTATGACTGCAGAGAATCGCCCGTAGATTCAGCTCATCAGCTCCAGATAGCTATCGATCAGCTTTTTGCAGAAACAGGTGCAGAGAAAATCGAGCTTGTCGGTTCAAGCTTCGGTGCAAATATCGTAACCGCTTATATGTATGAGTATCCCGAAAATCTCCATAAGATTGATACGGTGCTTCTTTGTGCTCCCTCCGTCGGCGGTATGGAGTTTCTCGGTCAGCTTTTAAGCGGCAATTTCGATGTAAGTGCCAGAGGTCTGTGCGACTTTATAGACCGTCTTTCGGAACAAGAGGGTTTAAGTGAATTTTTCTATGTTCTTGAAGAAACAGGTGTTCTTAATGTTTTGCTTAAGGCATTAGCGGTTCCTGTGCTTGAAAAGGCTGTTTATGAAGGTGTTGTTGACGTTGCCCGCGATTTGCTCGCTACTCTTCCCACCCTTTGTGTATGCATACCTGACGAATATTTCATCCCTGCTATGAAGTTCCTTTACGGTGAAAACTATAAGGATCCGAACCATACTTATGCTCAGACTATAGCAAAGATGGAATACTATCACTATAACGTTGCAAACAATGCAGCTCAGATTTATCTTGATGCTGAAAAAAATAATGACGGTCTTAATATGGCTATTGTGTGTAAATTCGGTATAGCTGCCATTCCTCTTACCTCAGGTGAGACAGCTATGGATGACGGTCTTGTAACTACTACTGTTTCGTCTTACGGAGCTACCTGTGCAAATTACGGTGAAAAATTCCCGGCTGATTATGTTCAGCAGAAATATACCGATTATAACCTTATGTGTCCCGAATGGAATATTGATGCTTCAACCTGCACCTTCCCCTTCAGAACATGGTTCATCAAGGGCCTCGGCCACGGTAAAAAGATAGATGATTACAATGTATTTATCAGAGAAATCACTACCTATGATACCGATATTTTCACCGATCCCAACAGACCCCAGTTCCTTAAGGTGCGTGATGACGATCCTCAGATGCTCGAGCCTTTGGTAGTGGTGGAGGAAGACGGTGCAGAACCGACAATTCTTCAGAGGCTGTTTGAATTTTTCAGAAAATTGCTTATCATTCCTAAAATGATAATTGAATGGCTTTTGGAAGGAAAAGATATTTCTATTATCAAATAAAATTGTGACAGAGCTGTTGCACGAAATTGCAACAGCTCTCTTTTTATTCCGATTTTGTCTCATCTTGTGAGAATACCGTCATCCTGATATAAAAGAAGCATGATTTCCTGTTCTTTTCCGCTCTGACAGTCCACATAGACGAGAACCTCCTGACCGTCACTGTCTCTGCAGAGAAATTCGTAGCAAAGGCTTTCCCTGCCTGTATCGAGCGGTATCATCGCCTTTTTGCAGGATATTACCTTCAGATTATCCGATATAACTCTTTGTGCCTTTGAAGCACTTATTATATCGTCTGGGAAGCTTCTTTCGGTATGGTTTGATAAAAAAGCGGAAGCATCAAGAGCGACAGCTTCACCCTTATCCAGAGTTATGCTCACCTTGATTAGATCGCTGTAGCAGGTGACTCCGTTTTGTTTATAGGCATAGTTTACGGTGCAGATGCCGTCGTAAACCGAATAGTAGCTGTCGGTCATATTGTTATATCCGAGCTTTGTCAGATACTTATTGCCTCTTTCTATTGCTTCACGGGGTGAGACGGTGGCTTCACCTGCGGTGGTATCGCTCGTAAGAGAATAAACATAGCCGCCCTTTTTTGTGATGCTTATATAGTTGCCTTCAAGAGAAAAGCAGAAAAGCTCAATATTTCCCGTAATATCCTTTTCTTCTCTTAAGGCTGCGGCGTTAGTTCCCAGAAGCTCGGCGGCTTTCTTTTTTGCTTCATCCCTTGTGATTTCACCGAGAGATTCAAGAAAAACCGACTTTTTTTCGCCCTGAGTATCGGAAAAGGGTCCGTCGTATAAAAGAGTGGGGTAATCGGTTACGGTCTGCTCCGTATCCTTCATACGGCTGTAAAAGTCGTCGGGAAGCTCGGCATTTTCGGGTGTAAGAGTGCTTGAAGAACTGCTGAAGCTGACGGTACCGTCGGAATAACCGCTGAGTATGTCGGTAAGAGCTGTGTTCAGCGCAGCGGAGTATTCATAAAGTGCCCTCAGGTTTTCGGTGTCCTTTTTTGACAGAGAGGAGCCCTCTCCCTGGCTGAGAGCAACGGTGTAATTGCCCACCTGTGAAAGGAATTTATAAATTTCCCGTGTGCCCGTGTTTTCATCGGTCAGCGAGGAGAGGTTTTCTTTTGCAACGGTGGCTTCACGGCACAGGATGTTTCCCTGCTCTCTGAGCTTATCCTTTGTTCCTGCATAAAGGCACTTCTGCAAATCAACGGTGATGCTGTCGATGCTTTCGCAAAGCTCATTTATCGCTCTCTGGTTATGGCTGTCAACGGTAATCTGCAGACGGTTTGCTCTTTTTGTTGCAACTATGCTGTAAATGCCAAGGGTCACGGAAAGGAAGGCGAAAAGGGCTATGAGCCTTATATAGGCTCTGTTGGATAAGGGTTTCATAATTTTACATTTTCCTCCTTTTAAAACGGTTAAAATTGCTGTGCAGGTCATTTTTTTGCCACAGGGGCAAAATTAAGTGCAATTTTACTAAAAATAGTTTGTGAAAGAAGGGTAAAAATATGCCTTATTTTTTACGCATAACATTGCATAATTTTTTTATTTATAGTATAATAATATGCAATTATGTAATAAAATGAGGAGGTGTGCCCTTTGCGAGCTTATCTTGACAACAGCGCAACCACTTTTTTATGTGAAAAAGCAAAGAAACAGATGGTTAATGCAATAGAAAACTGCTGGGGCAATCCCTCGTCACTTCATCAGGCAGGTATTGATGCTGATATGCTTCTGTCTGAAAGCAGAAAAGCTCTTTCAAAGGCTCTTAAATGCGATACCGATGAGGTCGTTTTTACTTCAGGCGGCACCGAGGGCAATAACCTTGCAATTTTCGGCTCTGTTTATGCAAACAGACGAAAGGGTAACCGTGTTATTACAACAAAAATCGAGCATCCCAGTGTGCTCAATGCCTTTAAGCGCCTTGAAGAAGAAGGCTTCGAGGTTATATATATCGGCACCGATGAGCTGGGACACCTTGATGTGAAGGAGCTTGAAGCTGCCGTCAACGAAAAGACTGTTCTTGTCAGTGTTATGGCAGTCAATAATGAGATTGGTACAATACAGCCCATAGAGGAGCTTTCAAGCATTATCAGAAGAAAAAATGCCCCCGCACTTATTCACGTTGATGCGGTGCAGGCTTTCGGCAAGCTCACCCTTAATCCGAAAAAATGGGGGATAGACCTTATGACGGTCAGCTCCCACAAAATTCACGGCCCAAAAGGTGCGGGTGCACTTTTTGTAAAGAAGGGTACCAAGCTCAGGCCTGTTGCCGTCGGCGGCGGTCAGGAAAGAGATATCCGCCCCGGTACGGAGCCCATGCCTGCAATAGCAGGCTTTTACGGTGCTGTCAGTGAGCTTCAGACTGAAAAAAGCCTTGCAAAGCTCACAGCATTAAGAGATAATTTTGTGTCAAAGCTCAGAGAAATTGAGGGCGTAACTCTCAACAGCCCGGATGATGCACTGCCCTATATCGTTAATCTTTCCCTTAAAGGCCTTCGCTCGGAAACTGTGCTTAATCTGCTTTCGGATATGGAAATATATGTTTCCTCAGGCTCAGCCTGTGCAAAGGGGCACAAAAGCCATGTGCTCACCGCAATGGGACTTAAGGACAATATTATAGATTCTTCTTTGAGAGTGAGCCTTTCAAGGTTCACAACGGAAGAGGAGCTGGATTATTTTATTGAGGGCGTAAACCGTGCCTTCAAGGTGATTATGAAAAAATAAGAGGTAAAATATGAAAGAAGTATTGCTTATAAAAAACGGAGAGCTAGCCCTTAAAGGTCTTAACCGATCTACCTTTGAGGATATGCTCGTTAAAAACATAAAGCGCCGCCTTTCTGCTTCGGTGGGAAAGTTTCAGTTCACAAAGTCACAGTCAACAATTATAGCAGAGCCCATTGACGAGGATATCGACTTTGAAGAAGCTGTTGAGACTCTGAAAAAGGTTTTCGGTATTGCCGCTTTTTCAAGAGCCGCTCTTGCCGAAAAGGATTTTGAAAAGATAAAAGAGGCAGCTATCGAATATCTTGGCGACGAGCTTCGTCAGGTAAAGACCTTCAAGGTCAATGCAAAGAGAAGTGACAAGAAGTTCCCTATGACTTCACCTGAAATCTGCCGTGAGGTCGGTGCACATCTTCTCAGAAATATCAGCACTCTCAGCGTTGATGTTCACAACCCTGATATTACCGTAACCGTTGAGGTGAGAGATAAAAATGTTTTCATCCACGGAAATCAGATAAAGGGCGCAGGCGGTATGCCCGTAGGCTCTGCAGGCAGAGTAGCTCTTCTTGTTTCGGGCGGTATAGATTCCCCCGTTGCAGGCTGGATGATGGCGAAAAGAGGTCTGCAGCTTAATGCGATTCATTTTGCCGCACCGCCCTATACAAGCAAGCGTGCAGAAATGAAGGTACACGACCTTGTTTCAATCGTTGCGAAATACAGCGGCAGAGTAAACTTTGCAGTTGTTAACTTCACTGAAATTCAGGAAACCATAAAGGAAAAATGTCCCGAGGAGCTTTTCACAATCATTATGAGAAGGCTTATGATGAAAATAGCCATCCGTATCGCCCGGAAGGACAACTGCGGAGCTCTTGTTACAGGCGAAAGTCTCGGTCAGGTTGCGTCCCAGACTCTCGGTGCAATAGCCTGCACCGATGCAGTTTCCGATATGCCCGTTTTCCGCCCTCTTATCGGTATGGATAAGGACGAAATCATCACAATATCAAGAAAAATCGGTACCTTCGAAACATCTATTCTTCCCTATGAGGACTGCTGTACCGTATTCACTCCCAAGCACCCGAGAACAAGACCTACCCTTGAGCTTATTGAAAAGGCTGAGGGTGCAGTTGATTTCAGCGAAATGATAGACAGAGCCGTTGAAAGCACACGCTATATGTTTGTCGATTGATTTACAGTCAATTCACTGTTTGTTATCAGTTAGATTTTATTTTAGGAAAAAAACAGTGTTACAATATAATGTGCGAAGTATTTTTGAGGAGGTATAAGGATGAATTGTGAAATTATCAGCGTAGGAACGGAAATCCTCCTGGGCGATATAGTCAACACAAACTCACAGTATCTTTCAAAGAGACTTGCCGATCTGGGTATAAATGTTCTTCACCAGTCAACGGTGGGGGATAATCCTCAGAGACTGCGTTACGCATTAAAAGAAGCCTTTTCTTCTAATGAGCTTGTGATTCTCACAGGGGGACTCGGCCCCACTCCCGATGACCTGACCAAAGAGGTCTGCGCCGAATATTTTTCTCTTCCTCTTTACAAGGATGAGGAAATCGCCCTTGAAATAGAGCAATATTTTAAAAATAAAGGGCTGGAAATGCCCGAAAGCAACATAAAGCAGGCGCTTGTCCCTGAAGGGAGCACAGTGCTTCCCAACAATAACGGTACCGCTCCCGGCTGCATTATGGAAAAAGAGGGCAAAATTATCGTTGTTCTTCCCGGGCCTCCAAATGAAATGAAGCCTATGTTTGAAGAAAGCGTTGTTCCTTTTCTCAGACGGTTCACAAGTGAAATTATCCTTTCACACAATGTGCGTACCTTCGGAATAGGCGAGAGTGCTATGAGTGAAATGGTGGAGCACCTTCTTGAAAATGATAATCCTACCGTTGCTCCCTATGCCAAAAGCGGTGAAGCTCTTTTGAGAATTACTGCAAAGGCACAAAGTGAGAAAGATGCAGAAAAGCTGATTGGACCGATTTTAAGCGAAATTAAGGATGTTTTAGGAAAATACATTTACGGCATCGACAGTCAGAGTATTGAAGAAGCGACAGTGAAGCTTCTCAGAGAAAAAAAGCTGACGGTTGCCTTTGCCGAATCCTGCACAGGCGGTTACTGCGCAAAGAGGATAACGGATATAGCAGGTGCTTCCGAGATCCTGCACTGCACCGTTGTTTCCTATTCAAACGGGATAAAAAACAAGGTGCTCGGTGTCGATAAAGAGCATCTCGCAAAATATACGGCCGTCAGCGACATTGTTGCCGCAGAAATGGCAAAGGGAGTCAGAGATTTGTCGGGCGCTGACTTCGGAGTTTCGGTAACGGGCTATGCAGGGCCTTACTATGAGGGCTGTACCGATGAAATAGGCACGATATATATAGCCGTAACCGACGGTGAGAGCTTGTGGCTCAAAAAGCTCTCAACAGGAAGAGCCGACAGAGAATACAACAGATATGTAAGCGCATCAAATGCAATAAATGAAGTCCGTCTTTGTGCGGCGGCATACCCTGATAAAAGGTCAGAGGGTATGAATTTAAAGGAATTTATTAAGTCTTTTTAAGGAATTAAAGTATTATGAGGATAATTTATGAAGACGGTAATTACCGTGATGAGAATGAAAACGATGTGAAGCAGTCACAGAAAAAAGAAGAATTCATTGATATTTCCAGCATGAGCGATGAATATAAAAAGACGGTTGAGAAGGAGGAAGCTCCCGCTAAGCCTTACAGACCTGCCGCAACTCTCAGACCTGCACCTAAAGCCGTCGAGAGTAAGGATGGAAAAAACGAGGTCGGTCAGAATCCCCCACAGCCTCGGCCTGCTTATGCACAGGCGCCCTATGCTCCGCAGGGCTATGGCGGAGAACAGCCTGCTGCTTATTATCAGTACCCTCAGGGCTATCCTGTTCAGTATCAGCAGGGGATGTACCCTCCGGTGTATCCTGCACAGTATCCCTACCCTCAGAGCTATCCGATGCAGTATCCGCAGGTGCAGTACCCTCAACAGATGCAATATCCGCAGCAGATGCCCTATGCTCAGCCTCAGTCGCCGACGGGTGCTGAGATGAATGCAGGCACAAGGGTGCTTTATCAGAGCCCGGATTTTGATAAAAATGAATCGGCAAATCCCGGCTATGCAATGAATTACACTTCGCCTCAGCCTAAAATGAGCTCTATCACACAGGAGGATGTTGTTTTTACTTCTGACAAGACGGCAAGACCTGTGGGCAATGTTCCTATGCCTGAGAAAAAATTTGATGTTGACGATATGGAAATGAGCGTCTTTGAGCTTAACTCGATGGCACATAAATATCACGCAAAAACAAAGGCATACAAAAACCCCTCATCTAAGGAGAACTCTCTTGAGGTTGAGGAATACGAAGAGAATATCGGCTTTTACGAAGATGAAGAACAGGACGATGAACCTGTAAAGCATCAGCCGAAAAAAAAGAAGGGTAAGAAAAAATCATCCCGAAAAGCTAAAGAGGCAGTCAGAAAGATAGTCCTTTCTGTTTCCGTTGTGGCTATTATAGTCAGCCTGTTTTTCCTCTGGAATGAATACAGACTGTCAAAGAGTAATGAGCAGGAGAGTGAGAAGGCTCACGATTTGATTATCGATGACAGCTTTCTCTATGTAAACCCCGAACCCGATGAAGGTGATTCTTCCACAGACGAACCTGATAACGGTGAGACTGATGAAATGACCGAAGAAGAGCGACAGGCTGCCATTCTCAAAAAGTGGGAGGAAGTCAGGAAAGAGTATCCTAAGGTTAATTTTCCTTCAAACCTTCAGCTTAAGTATGCCAAGCTTTACGGCTCAAATCAGGATTTTGTGGGTTATCTGAGTGCTGACGGAGTAGGGCTGAACCTGCCCGTTGTTCAGACTGATAACGATGAATACTATCTTAAAAAGAGCTTTTTCGGTGAAAACACAAAATACGGATGTCCCTTTGTAACTCATCTTAACAATATAAGTGAAGATGTGAACGGACTTGATATGAATACGGTTATTTTCGGCCACCATATGAATGACGGCTCGGTTTTCGGTGCTCTTGATAAGTATAAGACTATAGACGGCTTCAAGTCAGCTCCCGTTATAACCTTCAACACTCTTTACCACGATTACAGCTGGAAAATAGTTGCGGCATTCATAACAAACGCCTATGAGAAAGATGATAACGGATATGTATTCAAGTATTATTTCACCAATCTTTCTTCGGAGGAACGCTTCTCTGCCTTCCTTAACGCTTTAAGTGAAAGATCGCTTTATTACACAGGTGTTGATGTTCTTCCCACGGATAAGATCCTCACTCTCTCAACCTGCTCGCACGAATTTGAGGAAGCAAGGTTTGTTGTTGTTGCAAGACTTGTCAGAAACGGTGAAATCCCGGAGGTTGACACTTCAAAGGCAACTAAAAACAAGAATCCCAGATATCCGCAGGCATATTATGATAAGAAAAAACTTGACAATCCCTATAAGGATGCATACAGATGGGAAGTCGGATAAATTTATAAATCTCAAACTCTTAGGAGGACGAAATGATTAAACTATTTACATTAAAGAATCTTTCGGATTTTTCTTCGGATGCCGTATTTAAAATCTGCCTTGCTCTTGAGCAGTTCGGTCTGAGCCAGAGCCAGATAAAGGAGTTCGAAAGCTATGATGAGCTTTATTTTGAAACTATTGTAGCTCTCGAACAGGGTGAGCATATCATAGTTGCCGCAGAAAACGAGGATTACAACGAATTTAAAAGATCCGTTATCAGCAGACTGCTTCTTGAAGAATACTCAAGCGAGGAAATCGCCGGGGTGATCGAAAAAAATGCAGGTGAGGATATTTCGGAAATTGATGTAACAGGTCACAGCCTTGTTGCCCGTGACAGTGTATATCACCTGAGCAGAGACGGTCTTTACAGCGGATTTACCTGTGATGCTCTTTTAGGCAAGGTTACCTGCGTGCCTCTGGACTTTATGCGCGTGGATACGGTTATCAATGCGTTTAAGGATGAAATACTTATGCCTCTTGCGGCAATGCAGGCTTCGGATGCATCCGGAGCAGCAATGCCTGAGTTTGACTTCCTTCCATATATAAATGATGTTGTAACAACCCTCAGGGAAGCAGACAGCACAATGGCACTTTCCACAAGTGAAGCGACTATGTGGATTTATAACTATTACGATAAAATCCAAGGCTTCAATGATACCCTTCGCTTTGTAGAGGTTGTTGAGAAGGATGAAGAGGAAGAGGCTACTGCCGAAAGCGAATCGGTTAAAATCATCCGTCACGCAAGAGAGGCTATGCTCAACGCAGATGCGGATTTCGGCGCAGCTGTATCTGAGGTTTATTCAACAGTGGACGAAAACGGACAGACCGTATATTTCGCTTATGCCGCATTGGTTGATAAATCTGCCGCAAAGGCGAAAAAGATCAATACAACAAATCCCGAGGATCTTGCACTTATTCTTCCCCATGCAATAACAGTACTTACCGAGCTTGTGCGTAACAGAGTAAATCTTATGCTCAGCCGGAATAAAAGCTCCTCGGTTCAGGTTGATATCCCGGCAGACGGCGGAGAAGCTCATGCACCTGTCAAGCTTTCAAAGAATATGCTGATTTTCGGCATCGCTGTTATTGCCGTTGCCATTATCAGCCCCATAATTATGGTTGCGCTTTTCTTCGGCGGTAACAGTAACGAACCCCCCACGGTTACAGACCCTTATTATAATGCAGGAGCCACCACCGGCGGGGATTACTCCACAACGGGCTCAAATGACATAATCCTTCCCTCTAATGTTACGGAGCCTACCGTAGGAAATGTAATCGTACCCTCAACTCAGACCTTGGTTTCCTCAACAAGCGGTACCTTTACATTCGATGTCTTCGGTTACGGTCACGGTGTGGGCCTCAGTCAGCACGGAGCCGACTGGCTTGCAAAATCTCAGGGCTGGACATGGTCTCAGATTCTTGCCCACTATTATTATTCTCAGGATAATCTCGGACAGATTCTCACAGGTGATGCTATTCCTTCAACAATATCCTATGACGGAACAGACTATATCACAAGAGATTTCCTTGCAAGCGTTCTTGAGGCGGAAATGGGCTCCTCCTTCAGCGCTGAAGCTCTCAAGGCACAGTATGTTGCGATTTACACCTATGCAAAGTATTACGGCTTCAAGCTTGACAGAGGCGACTGTGCAATTCTCGGAAGCGGAAAAACACCCTCAAGCCAGATTTATGCGGTTGTAGACGAGATGATGGCTATTGCTCCCTATATTGCATATAACGGCGACTGTGCCCTCACACCCTTCCACGCCATAAGCGCAGGCAAAACAACATCCTATTACAATTCCTGGGGCGGCAGTCAGCTTGTGTATCTGAGCGGAGCAAGACTCAGCTACGGCGATACCCTTCAGGATGAATACAGAACAAGCTTCAGCATTTCGAGTGAAGAATTCAAAACCCTTGTTGAAGCAAATCTCAAGGATGACAACGGCAATCCGATAGTGCTTTCGGGTGACCCTGCAACCTGGGTGAGCATTATCTCTCACGACGGTGCGTTAGGCGATGATGTGGGCTATGTTTCATCAATCAGAGTCGGCGGCAAGACAATCAGCGGTAATGCCTTCAGAATAAGCGTTATGCAGGGTAGAATCAGATCCCATTGCTTCTATGTAACATATACACCTGATACAACAACCGTATCATAAGGCTGATAGCAATATGTATATTATGAATAGGTATTTACTTGACAACAAAAAATAATTGGGTTATACTTTTCGGTGGAAAATAAAACATAAAAAATAAAGGAGTTTTTATCATGGCATTAGTAACAACAAAGAAAATGTTTGAGGATGCTTACAAGGGCGGTTATGCTGTAGGCGCATTCAACGTAAACAACATGGAAATTATCCAGGGTATTACAAGAGCTGCTAAAAAGCACAACTCTCCCGTTATTCTTCAGGTTTCCGCAGGCGCAAGAAAGTATGCTTCTCACGGTTACCTTGTTGCAATGGTTAAGGCTGCTGCTGAAGAAACAGGTCTTCCCATCGCTCTTCATCTTGACCATGGCCCCGATTTTGAAACCTGTAAGGCTTGCATCGACGGCGGCTTCACATCAGTTATGATCGACGGTTCACACCTTCCCTATGAAGAAAACGTTGCTCTCACAAAGCAGGTTGTTGACTACGCTCACGCTCACGGCTGTGTTGTTGAAGGCGAACTCGGTCAGCTTGCAGGCATCGAAGACGATGTTAACGTAAGCGAAGAGGATGCAAACTTCACAGACCCCGATCAGGTTTACGATTTCGTAACAAGAACAGGCGTTGACTCACTTGCTATCGCTATCGGCACAAGCCACGGTGCATATAAGTTCAAGCCCGGTCAGAAGCCCCAGCTCCGCTTTGATATTCTTAAGGAAGTTGAAGAAAAGCTCCCCGGCTTCCCCATCGTTCTTCACGGCGCTTCCTCAGTTAATCAGGAGGATGTTAAGACAATCAACGCATACGGCGGTGAAATGCCTGATGCTATCGGTATTCCCGAGGATATGCTTCGTGAGGCTGCATCAATGGCTGTTTGCAAGATCAATGTTGACTCCGATATCCGTATCGCAATGACAGCTGCTATCCGTAAGCACTACAGCGAGAATCCCAAGCACTTCGACCCCAGACAGTACCTCACACCTGCAAGAGATGCTATCGAAGGCGTTGTTTCACACAAGATTGAGACAGTTCTCGGCTGCGCAGACAAGGCATAAGTTAATAAAAGCTTTCCCCGAACAGTAAGTTCGGGGATTCTTTGTTTTATGAATATATTATATTGACAACACCGCTTGTAAGATGTTAAAATTATAAAAAAGGAGGTAGTAATAATGAAAAAAATACTTGCAATTCTCTTAACACTGAGCTTTTTATTTGCTTTTGCAGCCTGTGGCTCAAAGTCAGGCACCGACGGCGAAAAAGTAATAGCAGGAACATGGCAGCTTTTTGACGAAGGCGCATCGGCACCGAAGGCAACGTTAATATTTAATGAGGATATGACGGGACAGAAAACAACGGTCCGTTCTGCAAGAGAAGAAACTCTCAGCTTTACATATTCTCTTGACGGTGCTCAGTTACATATCGCATATGAAAACGGTACGGTTCAGGATATGACCTATGTTCTTGAGGGTGATAAGCTCACATTAGACGGAACCGCTGTTTATACCAGAGCGGCTCAGTAAATCACAATAAACAATAAAAATGGCGGAACTCAAGTTCCGCCATTTTTTCAGTTTAGTGTTATTAGCTTATGTTGCCTATTCCACGGAAAAAAGATTTGATTGTATCCACAACATTATTAAAGAAAACCATAAGTCGGTTGATGGCAGCAATAAAAGTAATATTGTTTCCGTCATCTTTGATAACAGGCATAGAAGTCGGAAGTCTCCAAGCCGAACCGAGGTTCATATTATAAAGAACCTTAACATATTCCTGAGCTATTATATAATGACCTGCTTCGTTGGGATGTATTTTATCTTTCTGGATATATTCGCTGTGACCTTTGAAGACAGAGGCTACATCAACAATAACATAAGCATTGGGGTGGGTATTAAGAATTTCGGTGAAGGCCTTGTTTATAAGATTAACAGCGTACTGATAAGGTCTTTCAAGCAAATCGGTCCTCGGGTTATAGAGGGTCTGCACCATAAGGGTAGCGTTGGGGTTAATCTCTTTGATTCTTTCAACGGCAAGAAGGAAATTCTCACGGAACTCTGCACCTACTTTATCCATCTTGCTGTAATCGCCTTTTAAAAAGACATCCTTTAACATATCCATCATGCCGCCCAGCAGGAAATTGTTTCCGCCGATGGAGATTGCAATAATGTCGGCTGTTTTTATATCTTCAACAACCTCGGGTTCATACAGACGGATGTTAAGATTATAAGATGTGTGACCGCCGATGGCGTGGTTGACATAGTCATATCCGTTAGCCTTGCTGATGAGCGCACCGTAGGAGTCTTCCTTGAGGTCGGCAAGTCCGTAGCCCTGAGCGATTGAGTCGCCGAGAACAACAAACTTTGTTTTTTTAGCTTTCTCTGCCGCAAAAGAAGGAACAAAGAGGAAAAAAGCTAAAAGAAGAGCGAGAAAAAGAGAAAGAAGCTTTTTTGCTTTATTCATAAGTTATATCCTTTCTTTACTGTAATTTATTGCGGTTAAAGTATATACCAAGAACTGCTTTTTTGTCAATGAAAAAAACAGTAAAGTTTGTTTTTATTTTATGCTTATCAGCACAAGAAAATAACATATAATAAGGAAATAGCGCTTTGTGAAAACAGTCTTACCTGATATGTGTTGACAGTTAAATATTGCTGTGTTATATTTTATACAGTAATATAAGGGAGACGAATTATGTTTTACGAGCAGGATTGGCTGATGAAGCAGATTCAGATGTTGGTGCGGTTTGTGGCGAAAGCTGTTTTTCACAAGGACACCGATGAATTCAGTGAGCTTATTGAAGAAAGTGCATCGGGAGCGGACATACTGTATAAGGAGCTTCTTGTTTTCTTGGAGCAGGGTGAAATCTGCAAGGCGGAAAATCATCTTTACGACAGTATCGATAAAAAAAGCAAATATCATCTTGCGGTGGCAATGGACTTTTATTCAAGGCTCAACACCTATACTGATGAACAGCTTGAAAGGGCTGATTTCTCGAGAGAAGAAATAAAAGAGGGGATAAAAAATATTACCGCTCTTTTCGGTCTGGATTTTGCAGATGAGTTTTTAGATTGAATAATATATAAACAGAGAAAGGCAGGAAATATTATGGGTAAAAATGAAAATGCGGCCCTTTTTAAGTTGGGCTACGGACTTTATGTTTTAACAACAAATGACGGAGAAAGGGACAACGGTTGCATTGTAAATGCGGTTATGCAGATTACAAACACACCAAATAAGGTTGCGGTTGCAATAAACAAGCAGAACTATTCACACGATACGGTTATGAAGACAAATAAGCTTAACATCAACTGTATTGCAGAGAGTGCACCCTTTAGCCTTTTTCAAAATTTCGGCTTCAGAAGCGGCAGAGATGAGGATAAATTTGAGGGTGTAGCCTTCGAAAGAAGCAACAACGGTCTTGCCGTACTGAAGGATAACGTGAATGCATATATGTCCCTCTGGGTTGAAAGCACAGTTGACCTTGATACTCACACGCTATTCATCTGCTTTGTAACACAGATGGATGAGCTTAGTGAAGAGAGAACAATGACCTATACCTATTATCAGGATAATGTGAAGCCCAAGCCTCAGCCTCAGAAGAAAAAGGGCTATGTTTGTAAAATCTGCGGCTATGTATATGAAGGCGACGAGCTTCCCGAAGATTTTATCTGTCCTCTCTGCAAACATCCTGCAAGTGACTTTGAACCGATTGCTTAATCAAAAAGGACTCAGCCGAGGCTGAGTCCTTTTTGATAGTTACTTATTTTCAAAAATCTCGTTATATCTGTTGATTGCTTCCTCGATGATGCGTCTTGCTTCCTCGGGACCTTTTGCTTCGTCTATAACGGTGCTCTTGTTTTCGAGCATTTTATAAACAGAGAAGAAATGTATCATTTCCTCAAAAATATGCTTTGGAAGCTGATTTATGTCTGTGTAGCCGTTATAAGTCGGGTCGCCCGTGTGTATAGCTATAATTTTATCGTCAGGGTCATTGTTATCGAGCATAGAAATAACGCCGATGGGATAGCACTCAACGAGTGCCATAGGTTCAATCTTTTCCGAGCAGAGAACAAGAACGTCCAAGGGGTCATTATCAAGAGCATAGGTGCGGGGAATAAAGCCGTAGTTTGCGGGATAGTGAGTAGAGGTGTGAAGAACTCTGTCAAGGCGGAGCATACCCGTCTGCTTGTCAAGCTCGTATTTCATTTTACTGCTCTTGCTGATTTCGATAACCGCATCGAAGCGGTCGATACCTATTCTCTGAGGGTTAATGTCGTGCCATATGTTCATTGCTGTTCCTCCTTTAAGATGCCTTTGGATGTATAATAACACAGGAAAAATAAAATGGCAAGTTTTTTGAAAAAACTATTGACAATAATCCCTGATTGTGATAATATACTTTGGCAATTAAAAAGCAATGCGCTGTTAGCTCAGCTGGATAGAGTGTCTGGCTACGGACCAGAAGGTCAGGGGTTCGAATCCCTTACAGCGCGCCACGAAAAACGAGGTTGTACGAGAGTGCAACCCTTTTTCTTTTTATGTAGAAAATTTATTTGCTTTATGATATAATAAAGAAGTTCTTATATTTTATTGCAGGTGGTGATAATTATGCTTTTCCGTGTTCCTTCTTACTATAACAATTTCAAATGTATTGCCGATAAATGCACGGACAACTGCTGCATAGGCTGGGAGATTGATATTGACTCCGACACCGCAGAGTATTACAGCTCTGTCGGCGGAGAATTCGGCAAAAGGCTCAGAGAGAATATTTCAGATGAAAACGGCTTTATTCTTAAAGGGGAAAGGTGCCCTTTTCTGAGCAACAGAAACCTTTGCGATATAATCATAAACTGCGGCGAAGAGCATCTTTGTCAGATATGCCGTGACCATCCCCGCTATTTCGAGTGGTACGGCAACATAAAAGAGGGCGGTATAGGGCTTTCCTGCGAAGAGGGTGCAAGGCTTATACTCACTGATAACAGATGGGGTATAGCTGAGCTTGTTGTTGACGAAGCTGAAGAGCCGGTTGATGAAGAGCTTTTTTCTTTGCTTATAAGTGCACGTGAGGAGCTTTTTTCAATCCTTGACGGAAAGGGTGCTGTTTCAGAGAAGCTTTCTCAGGTGCTTGATTACGCCGAAAAGCTGCAGTTTTATATTGATAACCTAGAAACTGAAGCGGAGTATATACCCCGAAGTGAAGTTAAAGAAGCGGATTTCAGTGAAATAGCGACTCTTTACTCCGATTTTGAGCCTATAGACAGTGAATGGGAAAAGGAGCTTGCCTTGCTCGACTCTTGTGAAGCGGTACTGTGGACACCTGCCGCTGAGGAAGAAAAATATATGCTTAATCTTTGCCGATATTTTATATGGAGATATTTTCTCAAGGGCATTTTTGACGAGGAAATACTTTCAAAGGTGAAGCTTGCCGTTGTTTCCGTACTTTTTATAAGGCATATGACGGTGGGAGATTCTTCCCTTGCTAACTGGACAGAAAAAAGCAAGCTCTACTCCAAGGAAATGGAATACAGCGATGAAAACAGAGAGCTGTTTTATGATTATACTTATGAAAAGGAATGTCTGTCGACCGAGACGCTCAAGAGTTTTTTGAACAGATAAGAGAGAGCAGAACTGTGAGAAGTTCTGCTCATAGTATTTTTAAGAAGTTTCTTGAAATTCCGAGCTTTCCGAGCGTGGCTGCTGACTACTCATTCCACCACCGTATTCAGCCACCAGGCCTTTTTCATAAAGATATATCCGATGATGCATTTGATAATCTCAACTGCCTGCACAATAATGTAAAGCGGTACGATTTCAATATCGGTGAAGCGGCTCAGGCAGAAGGCGAGGGGAATAACAACGCCCCACATAAAGCCGCTGTCGAAAATAAATGTTATCAGTGTTTTGCCGCCTGAACGAAGGGAGAAATAGCAGGCGTTAAGGAAGGATTGCACAGGCATATACGCCGCCATAATGAGGATGAGAGTGGTGGAAAGGGAGCGTACATAGCTGTCTGTATTATATATGTTCGGGAAAACACCTGAGACGCATGCCATAGCTGCAGCGATTAAAAAGACGGTGAAAACTGCAAACCACAGCATACGCATACTCGCTTTTTTGGCTTCGTCTTTTTTTCCTGCGCCTAAAAGCTGGCTGAGGATAATGCCTATTGAGCTGCCGAAGGCGATGAAGGAAACATTGAATACGTTACTCAGAGTTGAAACTATGTTGATAGCCGCAACCACACTGAGGCCCCTCATACTGTAACACTGATTAAGGAAGGCTACACCTGCCGCCCAGAGAGCCTCGTTAATAACAAGGGGTATTGAAATGACGGACATTTTCCGAATCTGCGGCAGAGTGACGGTGGTTTTGGTATATAGCCTTTTAATAAACGGGTACTTTTGGGTGTGGGTGTGAGACCATACAACAAGAATTCCGCATTCGACAAATCTTGCAATAACCGTAGCAATAGCGGCACCCTCTATGCCCATTTCGGGTGCGCCGAAGTGACCGAAAATGAGTGTATAGTTAAGAATGAGGTTGATGAATACGGCAGCAACCGTTGCCGCCATAGGAATAACTCTGTCCTTTGTTTCACGAAGGGAGGAGGCATAAGCCTGAGCTATCGCAAAAGGAAGAGTGCCCCGGAGCATAATGTTGAGATAGCTTTTACTGTACTCGGCAACGAGGGCGGCCTCGGTAGGGTCGGAGCCCTCCTGAATGTAGGCGGAAATAAGGCTGTCCCCAAAAAGAAGGAAAGCACTGATGCCGAGAGCAGTGAAAAGCAGAGCTGTAACAAGCTTAAACTGAACAGTGTTTTTAACTCCGTCAGTATCTTTTTTGCCGTAAAACTGAGCAGTAAATATACCTGCTCCGCTCATAGCTCCGAAAATGCAAAGGTTAAACACAAAAAGAAGCTGATTGACTATTGATACACCGGTCATCTGAAGGGTGCCCACCTGACCGACCATAATATTGTCCAGCATACTCACGAAGTTTGTAACTCCGTTTTGTATCATTGTAGGAATTGCGATGCGAAGCATCCTTTTGTAATATGGCATACTTTCTTTTATATAACTGTTCATTGCCCTTTAACCTTTCTTCAGATAAAAAATCAGGTCACAAAAAAACTCCCAAACAGGGTTGGGAGTAATTGTTGTTGTCAGCTTTTAGTTATAACGGCTCATAGCATTGCCGATATCCTTTGCCCACCGGATAAGCATATCGATAAAGTTTGTTATTGCGGTGAGGATCTTATCGAAAATGCTGCTTGTTTCACGAATGTCGTCACCGATTTGATCGGGATTACTGATGTTCTCTGAAACAAAGTTGGAAATAAAGCCGTTAATCTCTTCGTCAAGGCTTGACGTGGGGGGGAATGTGGGGGGTACATAGGTGAGGGGGTGGGTTGTTGATGTGTCGGAAAGTGAATCCGAAGCAGAGGTGTCTGCGGCAACACCGGAAACGGAACCGCCAACCATTAACATTGCTATAAGAATTGCAATGAGGGGAATCAAAAACTTGTTCTTTACTTTCATTTTCAAAATCTCCTTATCATATTACTGTATAAGCATTATACCAAACAAAGGAGAATTTTGCAATAGAAAATGAAATTTTTATAAAGGGACTGTAACAATCGGTCGCAACAGTCCCTTTTTATATGATGCGACAGCGACCCGAAAAGGGCTGAATCGGCTGTTCACGGGCTGACGCCACCGATAACTACCGCCGCTGAAACTTAATTCACCCCCCAATTTATCTTATGCAGCTTTTCTGCGATTGACATAGCGTCGGATTTTGCGATATAATATTAAGAAAAAAACACAGAAAGGTGAAAAAATATAATGGTTAAAACAGCAGGACTTATTTTTGCGGATTCAATGGAGTACAGCCCTTTTCTTTCCTGGGCAAAGGAAAATGGCGGTGCACAGAGCATCAGACGGGGCAATGAAAGTGTAGAGTTCACTATTCGCGACGGTGAAAGAAGTCTTAAGATTATCGGTGTCAAATGCGGAATAGGCAAGGTAAACGCTTCTTCGGCAACAGCCTTTCTTATAAGTGACGACAATGCGGATTTTATACTTAATGCAGGTCTTTCAGGTGCGGTGCAGTCCTTTCGCAGAGAGGATATGGTTGCAGGTGTCAGCTATATTGAGTGCGACTTTGACCTTACTGCTATCGGCTACGGCTTAGGCGTAAAGGCTGACGGTCAGAAGTACCTTTACGAGTGCGATGAAAAGCTTTTAGGCTATGCACTTGAAAGCAAGGGTATAAAAAAATCAAAGTGCGGAACGGGTGATATTTTCCTTGCGGACCCGGTAAAGAAGGAACTTTATAAAAATACATTCGGCATAGAATCCTTTGATATGGAAACTGCGGCTATTGCAGGTGTGTGTGATAAGAGCGGCGTGCCCATGCTTTCACTGAGAAAAATCAGCGACGATGCAGGGGATGAGGCTTATGAGACCTACCGTGAGATGAACGAAAGACAGGAGAGTTGTCTTACGGATTTGCTCTGTAACATACTCAAAAGATATCTTTCCGACGGAAGCAATTGGTAATAATTATACACTTTATGTAATTTTATTTGCACAAAATTCCGCTTTCCACTTGCAAAAAGAAAAAAAGCATAGTATAATAAAATGCAGAATGGTTAACATTGCCCATTTATGCCCTTTTTTGTGTATATAAGGGACGGATGTTTATTTGAAAGGACTAAAACAGGCAAAGACTACAGGAAGCGGGGAAATGATTTTGAAAGCAGATTTACACTGTCACACCAAACTTTCAGACGGCACATTAGGCATTGACGATATAATAATTCTCGCCAAAAACAGTGGTGTTACAACCCTTGCCATAACAGATCACGACTGCCTTGCGGGTATCGTAAGGGCTGAGCTTATAGGTCACCGTCACGGTGTTAATGTTATACCGGCTGTGGAATTTTCCGCAACTGATTCAAAAAGAGGAGCAAAGGCTCACATTTTGTGCTATCTTCCCGATAAGCCGGAAAGACTTGAAGGTCTTTGCAAGAGCAATTCTCTTTTGAGAAAAAGGGCCGGACAGATGATGGTTCTCAAAACAGCTAAGAAATTCCCTGTTACACCTGAATTTATCACAAAGTGCTGTCAGGGTTCAACAAATATATATAAGCAGCATATTATGCAGGCACTTATGGAGTGCGGATACACAACAACGATTTTCGGTGATCTTTATAAAATGCTTTTCACCAAGGAATCGAGAATCAATGTGCTTATGGATGCAAAATATCCGGAGCCTGCGGAGATAATCGATGCTATCCATGAGGCAGGCGGTATAGCAGTTCTTGCACACCCGGGCTTTTATGATAATTTCGAGCTTTTTGAGGAGCTTATCCCGGCAGGTCTCGACGGTGTTGAGGTCTGGCACCCGGAAAACACTCCGGAACAGCAGGAAAAGCTTATTGCAATTGCTAAAAAGCACGGTCTTGTTATGACCGGCGGCAGTGATTTCCACGGCGGCTTCAATATGTATCCCGTAAAGCTCGGCGATTACGGCCCCGATGAGGATCATCTTAATCAGCTTCTTACATATAAGGCAAAGAAACGCAGAAAGCAAAAGAAGCTTGAGGCTGCAGCGGCAGCAAGCGAATAATAAAAAGAAGGAAGGGAGATAACCGATGAGCGAAAGCGATGTAAAAATCTATCACAGCAAAAGTGAGCTTAACAAAAGCGGCAGTGACCTGAGCGTAGCCTTTGATGCGGTTATTGCCCAGAGAACAAACGGCAATATTGATAAGGCACGCAGACTCGGCGAGATTCTTGCTACCATAACTCCTACGGGCAGCGGTGACGGAATTATTGTTGATTTGAAGGATCATCTTGCACAGAGATATTTTGCTCCTGATATTCTTTATCAGATAAAGGTGCTTCTTGTTTTTGCCTGCGAGACTCTTCTTCAGATAGAGATTCCCGTTTCGGTGGTTTCAACAACTGCAATTTCTTCCATGTATGAAAGAATCAAGGTGCTTTCACCCGCTTTTTACGATAACATTTCAAACGGTGCGGCTTTCACGTTTTATTATCTTGCTATTCAGAAGGGCGGCGATATTTCCGATAATATCGGTGAAGCCTTTGCGATGCTTTGCAGCGTAAAAAACAAGGAGGGCTTTATCAAGGCGGGAAAAACTGTGTGGAATCTTGCAGTTGATATTATCGAAAAGGAAATCGACAAAACCGAATTTATAGGATTATAACCCGGTAAAACCGGGATTAGTGAGGGCTGTTTGAATGCAGCCCTTTTATATTAGGAGGAAACATTATGAAAATCAAAGACATTCAGCAGATTCTTGAGGCAGAAATCATTTGTAACGAAGACGGTCTTGAAAGAGAAATTCACACCGCCTGCGGCAGCGATATGATGAGCGATGTGCTTGCCTTTGTTAAGGAGCAGGCAGTTCTTCTTACGGGCCTTGTTAACCCTCAGGTTGTAAGAACCGCCGAAATGATGGATATGCACTGCATTATATTTGTAAGAGGTAAGAGACCTCACCTTGATATGATAGAGATGGCAGAGGACAGAGATATGGTGATGCTCTGCACAGATCTTGAAATGTTTACTGCCTGCGGTAAGCTCTATGCGGCAGGTCTTAAAGGAGGCAGCGGAAAATAATGGACAGCATTAAGCTTCATTACGATGTCCCCGGTGACGATTTCACAAGAGCCGGTGCCGCATCAAGCGATGTCAAGCGTAACCTTAAGCAGCTTGGTATTTCTCCCACGGTTATAAGAAATGTATCAATCGCCATGTATGAGGGTGAAATCAATATGGTTATCCACGCAGGCGGCGGTTATATTGATGTTGAAATCACGGAAGAGCAGATAATTATGATTTTAGCCGATAACGGCCCCGGCATTGCTAACCTGGAGCTTGCCATGAAGGAAGGTTACTCCACGGCGCCCGACAATATCCGCTGCTTAGGCTTCGGAGCGGGTATGGGTCTGCCCAACATAAAGAAATATACCGATGACTTTAAGATTGAAACCGAGGTAGGAAAGGGTACGACGCTGTTTCTTAAGGTCAACATAGAATAACAACCGAAAGGAAGACTGCTATGCCACAATTATTTCATTCGGTACGTCTGGATTCGGATAAATGTCAGGGCTGCACTAACTGTATAAAGCGCTGTCCGACTCAGGCGATAAGAGTACGGAATAAAAAAGCATATATTATTTCAGATAAATGCATCGACTGCGGCGAGTGTATAAGGGTATGTCCCCACCACGCAAAGTACGCCGTAAGTGAGCATTTCAATGAGATTTTAAACTATAAATACAGAATAGCTCTGCCCGCTCCCGCACTGTACGGTCAGTTCAACAATCTTGAAAATGTTGACTATGTGCTTACGGGTCTTAAAAAAATGGGCTTTGACGACGTGGTGGAGGTTTCCAAGGGTGCGGAGCTTGTCAGCAGTGCAACAAGAATGATGGAAGCGGCAGCCGAGCTTAAAAAACCGGTAATTTCCTCTGCCTGCCCTGCTGTTGTAAGGCTTATCAGAACAAGGTTTCCCAATCTTATCGGTAATCTCATTCCTCTTGTTGCGCCTATAAATGTGGCGGCTAAGATTGCAAGAGAAGAGGCGAAAAAGAAGACGGGCCTTTCTGACGGGGATATAGGTGTATTCTTTATTTCCCCCTGCCCTGCAAAGAGAACGGCAATTATCGCTCCCATATGTCTTGAAAGCAGCGGAATCAACGGTGCTTTTGCCATGAAGGATATATATCCAATACTTTTTCAGACTATGGATAAGCTGAGCCCCGAAGAGGTTGAGCCTCTCAACGATTCGGGAATTATCGGCGTTGGCTGGGCAAGCAGCGGCGGTGAAGCGGCAGGTCTTCTCAAGGAAAGATATCTTGCTGCTGACGGTATAGAAAACGTAATCAACGTGCTTGAGGAGCTTGAGGACGAAAAGCTCAACGACCTTGATTTTATTGAACTCAACTGCTGCACAGGCGGTTGTGTAGGCGGTGTGCTTACCGTTGAAAACCCCTATGTGGCAAAGGCAAGAATACAGCGTCTTCGCAAGTTTATGCCCGTTTCCTGCAACAGTCTGCCTGAGGACTATGATATTTCTGAGTTCAGCTGGTCAAGTGAGCTCACTCCGTCACCTGCAATGAAGCTTGCGGATAACGTAATAAAGGCGATGAAGATGATGACGAGGCTTCGTGAGATAGAGGCTTCTCTGCCGGGTCTTGACTGCGGCATATGCGGTGCACCCTCCTGCAGAGCTCTTGCCGATGATATCGTAAGAGGCTATGCAAGTGAGGATTACTGTATTTTCCATAAAATAGACTATGATAACACCGAGGATGACGATTCCTTGCCCATACCCTTCAGAAACAAGGTTATAAACGGTGAAAGCAATGAGGTGAAAAGTGATGAAGGTTAAGCATTTAACAGAAAAGCTGGCGCTTGAGGTGCTAACCGAGGGTGACCTTGAAAGAGATATAGAAGGCTGCTACAGCGGAGATTTGCTTTCCTGGGTTATGTCAAAGGCTAAGGACGGCGATATCTGGCTTACGGTTATGGGTAACATCAACGCCGTTGCCGTGGCGGTGCTTTGCGACTGTGCCTGCATTGTGCTTACCGATAAGGCGGCACTTGACAATGAGGCAAAGGCAAAGGCTCAGCTTCAGGGTGTAACAATTCTCAGAAGTGAAAAAACCGCCTATGAATTAAGCGTAGAAATTTCAAGGCTGATATGAAGTTATATTACGATTTACACATACACTCCTGCCTTTCACCCTGCGGAGATAATGAAATGACACCCTACAATCTTGTCAATATGGCTAAGATTTTCGGCTATGACATTATCGCTTTGACAGATCACAACTCCTGCAAAAACTGTGAAAGTGCAGTGAAAATCGGTGAAAAAATCGGCATAACCGTTGTACCCGGTATGGAAATATGTACCTCTGAGGAAATACATTGTATATGTCTTTTCCCTACGGTGGAAAAGGCTGTGGAGTTCAGCGACCATATCCGTACCCTTATGCCGCCGATAAAGAATAAAGAGCATATTTTCGGTGAGCAGCTCATTATGGATCAAGAGGACGGAATTCTCGGCAAGGAGGAGCTTCTTCTCACAACGGCGGCGGATATAAGTATAGATTATCTGCCCGATACTGTTGATTCCTACGGCGGTGTGTGCTTTCCTGCCCACATAAACAGAAGCTCTTACAGTATTATCTCATCATTGGGTGATTTCAGCCCATACTTGCGGGTTAACTGCTTTGAGCTGACTCCCGATGCCGATGAAAAGCATTATCTCGAAAAATACGAGGGTACGAAGGATAAAATAATTCTCAGGTCATCGGATGCCCACTATCTCGAAAATATGCGTGAGCCTGAGTTTACGGTGAATTTGCCCGAAAACTCAGCCGAGGCACTTATAGCTTACTTAAAAGGAGATACATAATGACGGAAAAAGAAAAAGCAAGAGAGCTGTTTTTAGAGGGCTTCAACTGCTCTCAATCGGTATTTACTGCCTTCTGTGACCGCTTCGGAATTGACGAAGAAACGGCAAAGAAAATCAGTGCAGGTCTCGGCGGCGGTGTAGGCAGGCAGAGAGAGGTCTGCGGTGCGGTAAGCGGTGCCGCTATGGTTTTAGGCTCCGTTACGGCTGCCACCGACGGCAGTGACAGTGAAAGTAAACAGAAAAATTATGAGTTTGTTAGAGAGTTCTCCGACCGTTTCAGACAGATACACAGCAGCATTATCTGCCGTGAAATGCTGGAGGATATGGCAAAAAATAAAGGTGCTGTACCCGATGAGAGAACGGCGGAATATTATAAAAACCGCCCCTGCCTTAAAGCGGTTGAGGATGCGGCGGAAATTCTGACGGATATGCTGAAGGAATATGAATAAGCAAAACAGCGTAGGGTTTTTATCCTACGCTGTTTTTGATGTCAGCTTTTGTAATCTGCTGTATATTGATATATATAAGCGGTATTCATTTCCGTGTTATACGTTATACATATAAATTCGTATTCACCCTCGGTATCGGGCAGCTTGCCGAATTCGTTGGTGGTTATGTTGTAAATCAGATAGAAGTCTGATGAAATTCTCTCTGCACTGTCTACCATTATTTCGGCAAAGAATTCTTTGTCTTCCTTTAGCCATCTTGTGTCGTTTTCTATGAAATCTTCAAACTCATTTGCTTCGGATTCTGCAAGGGTGAAGAATATAACATTTTCATTATTGCTTAAAGTTGAACTAAAGTTAACGTCTGCATATGCGGGTATGGTAAATCCAAGCATGTCTTCTATCATGTGGATATAGTTATCAGTAATTACGGGAAGAGCGGAAACAGTACAGCAACAGAATATGAAACTGCCCGCCATAATACCTACAACTATATTTTTTATGTTTCGTATTTTATTTTTGTTAAGAATAACTCCGACTAATAGTGAAATAATGGGTATCACAAAAAGAATTCTGGCGATGTTGGCACTTTCTGCAGCTTTTGTGAGGGAATCCAAATTATTTCCTATTTTTCCGACACACATAAAAAAGGCAAGAATAGTACCAACAAGTGATAGGGTGGCAGCAGTTTTGAGAAAGATAATATTTTTGCTGCGAAAGTCGGTTTTTCCTGTTTTGAGATTATTGCAGCAACTGCTTATATAGGAGTTTTCCGTAAGCATTGATTTCTTTATAGGGAGAAAACTACGGTCTTTGGTTACAAGTAAATAGCAGTTGGGTATATCCCAACAGGATTTGATTTCTGAAAAAGGGATGTTTGTGGTTTTCATTAACTCACTGTTTATGTAAGTTTTTAAAGTACAATAACCTTGGTATAATTCGCAGGTATAACTCTCTTTATAAATTCCGTTCTTTATTTTTCTGAGGGAAAAAAGATTGCAAATATGCATTGTAAAGAAAACCGCAGATAATATAAAAAATATGACAACGAGAGCGCTTGTGTCATTGTCGCTTCTAGACCCAAGTCCGAATGATAAGGAAGTGGTGAGACAAATAATCGCACTGCGCAGAGATTTGTTTGAATAAATCTTTGACATATACGAAAGATCATTTTTTTCCATTGAATAAGAATAACTTTCAATGGGTATATAGTAATCGCCTGTTGGTGCTTGGGCCTGAACAGGCTGAGCAGGCTCGGGGACCGGCTGCTCCTCTCCTGTTAAAATAGAATCTAAACTCACGCCGAAAATCTCCTTCAGCCTTATAAGGTTATCTACAGTAGGAACAGTCTGATTGTTTTCCCACAGACTTACGGTTTGTCTGCTGACTAAAAGCAGATTGCCCAGCTCTTCCTGAGACATTTGTTTTTCTTTTCTTAGTTGCTGTAATCTTTCACCGAGTGTCATAGTGTCAGCACTCCTTTCTTTGCCTAAATGATAGCTTATTTTGTAAAAAAATGCAAGCACAGACTGCTTGCAGATGTCAAGTGAGGCTTGCGGCGGCAGTTTCTGTCTGTTTAAAGGCGTTTTTTGTTAAAATAAAGTTGCGGCAAAAAAAGCAAAGGTAAAAAGTAACAAAAACTGACAAATATTGCTGTTATTGTTTTGCTGTTTTTTCATTGACAGAATGAGCGGTATTATGTATAATAAAAATGTAATTTACATGACTGACGGAACAAGCGGATCACCGCGGGGGAATGTAAATATTATTATGCCGACCGTCTGGGCGATTCAGTTTGTTTCAAGCTGGGTTGTCCTTTTTTGTTTTTTTATCAGGAGGTAAAATTATGCAACACAAAAACTGGAACGGATTTAACGAAGGTAAATGGCAGGATGAGATAAATGTAAGAGATTTCATTCAGCAGAACTATAAAGAATTTCAGGGAGATGCTTCCTTCCTTTCGGAAGCTACATCCAGAACAAAAAATCTTATGAAAAAGCTGGAGGCTCTGTTTTTCCTTGAAAGACAGTACGGCGGAGTGCTCGATATCGACACCGCAACCGTATCCTCGCTTACAAGCTATTCACCCGGATATATTGATAAAGAAAACGAGCTTATCGTTGGTATGCAGACCAACAGACCCCTTAAAAGAGGTGTAAACCCCTTCGGCGGCATGAGAATGGTGCGTCAGGCCTGCGAGGCTTACGGCTATAAGCTCAGCAGAAAGGTTGAGGAAGAATTCCGCTTCCGCACAACCCATAATGACGGTGTTTTCAGAGCTTATACGGACGAAATGCGTCAGGCAAGAAAGTGCCACGTTATCACGGGTCTTCCCGATGCCTACGGCAGAGGCAGAATCATCGGTGACTACCGCCGTGTTGCTCTTTACGGTGTAAATAAGCTCATAGAAGAAAAGAAGAAGGATAAGGCCCGTCTCGCAAACGAAGCCTTCAACACAGAGAGAATCCGTCTCGACGAGGAGCTTTATCAGCAGATCGCCTTCCTCGGATATATGAAGGAAATGGCTCAGATGTACGGCTTCGATATCAGTGAGCCCGCATCAAACGCAAGAGAAGCAATTCAGTGGACTTATTTTGCATATCTCGGTGCTATCAAGGAGCAGAACGGTGCCGCTATGTCTCTCGGCAGAGTGAGTACCATCTTTGATATCTATATTGAGCGTGATATTCAGAACGGCACACTTACAGAAGAGGGTGCTCAGGAGCTTATGGACGATTTCGTTATGAAGCTTCGTATGGCAAGACATCTTCGCACTCCCGAATACAACGAGCTTTTCGGCGGTGACCCCATGTGGATTACCGAAGCGGTAGGCGGTATGGGCGAGGACGGCAGAACTCTCGTAACAAAAAACAGCTTTCGTATGCTTAACACCCTTTACACTCTCGGCTCATCTCCTGAGCCTAATCTTACGGTGCTCTGGTCAAATGACCTTCCCGATTCCTTCAAGAAATTCTGCGCAAAGGTTTCAGCGGATACAGACTCAATCCAGTATGAGAATGACGATGTTATGCGTCCGATTTACGGTGATGACTATGCTATTGCCTGCTGTGTTTCAGCTATGAAGGTAGGTAAGCAGATGCAGTTCTTCGGCGCAAGATGCAACCTTGCAAAGCTTCTTCTTATTGCAATCAACGGCGGTTACGATACCACAAGCGGCATCCACATCGGCCCTCAGATGCCTGTTATGGATGGGGAAAAGCTCGACTTCGATGAGGTTATGGAAAGATATCAGATTTATATCGAGTGGCTCAGTCACCTCTATGTAAACACAATGAATATCATTCACTATATGCACGATAAGTACGCTTACGAAAAAACTCAGATGGCTCTTCACGATACAGACGTTGAGCGCTTTATGGCGTTCGGTATTGCAGGCCTTTCCGTTGTTGCCGACTCTCTGAGTGCAATTAAGTTTGCAAAGGTAAAGCCCATCAAGGATGCAAACGGCTTTATTACAGAATTTGAAACTGTAGGAGATTTCCCAAAATTCGGTAACGATGACGACCGTGTTGACCTTATTGCAAAGGATATGACGCACCGTGTAATTACCGAGCTTCGCAAGACTGATACCTACCGTCAGGCAATCCATACCCTTTCCGTACTCACCATTACCTCAAACGTAATGTACGGTAAGAACACAGGTGCAACACCCGACGGCAGAAAGGCATCAGCTCCCTTTGCTCCCGGTGCAAACCCCATGCACAACAGAGAGGAAAACGGTGCTCTTGCATCACTTAACTCTGTTGCAAAAATCAGCTATGATGACTGCCGTGACGGTATTTCAAATACCTTTACAATCACTCCGGAGGCTCTCGGCAGAGATGAAGAGGAACGCACAAACAACCTTGTTGCAATTCTTGACGGTTACTTTAAAAAGAAGGCTCACCACATCAACATCAACGTGCTTAACCGTGATACACTCAAAAAGGCGTACGAAAATCCCGAGGCATATCCCAACCTTACAATCAGAGTTTCAGGCTATGCAGTTAACTTCAACAAGCTCTCACGTGAGCAGCAGAGAGAGGTTATAAGCCGTACCTTCCACGAAGCAATATGAGTATAACAGGAAAAATACATTCAATACAAAGCATGGGCACTCTCGACGGACCGGGAGTGCGCTTTGTAGTTTTTCTGCAGGGATGTAATCTCAGATGCTCCTGCTGTCATAATCCCGACACATGGGAAATGCAGGGCGGCACGGAGTATACTGCAGAGGAAATAGTAAAAAAGGCGGTACGTTTCAGGGAGTACTTCGGGGAAGAGGGCGGTATAACCCTTTCCGGCGGTGAGCCCCTTTTGCAGGCTGATTTTGCAAAAGAGGTCTTTGAGCTTTGCCACAGAGAAGGGATAAATACCTGCCTTGATACCTCGGGAAGCATAATGAACGACAAGGTGAAGGCTCTTCTTGAGGTGACCGACAGAGTACTGCTCGATATAAAATATACCGAGGAAGAAAAGTACCGTAAATACGTCGGCTGCAGTATGGAAAAGCCTCTGGAGTTTCTCGCTTACCTTAATGAAAAGAAAATCCCCGTTACACTGCGTCAGGTTATTATACCCGACCTTAACGGTGACGCGGAAAACGCAAGAAAGCTTCGGAAAATTGCAGAAGAACACGGGAACGTAGATAAAACCGAGCTTTTACCCTTCAGAAAAATCTGTCAGGTGAAGTATGACAAAATGGGAATAGCTTTCCCATTTGCCGATTACGAAACACCCGATAAAGAGCTTATGCAAAAACTCAACGATATAATAAGTAAGGAAGGATAAAATGAATTCTAAGCTTTCGATGATAGCGTCCATGATAATTTTCGGAACTATCGGAATATTTGTTGAATATATATCTATGCCTTCGGGCCTTATTGCGGCCTTCCGAGGTGTTGTAGGTATGTTGGTGCTTCTTATCACTATGGCGATAAGAAAAAAGGCGCCCGACAAGGCGGCAATAAAAAAGAGACTCCCGATTATCATAATTTCGGGAGCGGCAATCGGCTTTAACTGGATACTTCTTTTTGAAGCCTACCGTCATACGGGCGTACCTGTTGCAACGGTCTGCTACTATATGGCCCCCATAATAGTTATCACCTTATCTCCCTTCTTTTTCAAGGAAAAGCTGGGACTTAAAAAGATAATATGCGTAGCGGTGGCGCTCGTCGGTGCGGTGGCAGTGTCAGGTGTGCTTCAGGCGGATACCTCAAAGCTTACGGGTATTCTTCTCGGTCTCGGAGCGGCAGTGCTTTATGCTTCTGTTGTAATAATGAATAAGTTTCTCGCTGACGTACCTTCTCTTGAAAGAACGGCCCTTCAGCTCGGTGCGGCAGGCTTTACGGTGCTTCCCTATGCACTCCTCACAATGGGGGATATAAGCTTCAATCCGCTTTCACTCGGACTTCTTTTGGTGGTCGGCGTATTTCATACGGGCTTTGCCTACACGATGTATTTCGGTGCAGTGGGTAAGCTCAAGGGGCAGACGGTAGCAATTCTCAGCTACATAGACCCTGCCTCGGCAATATTACTTTCCGCTTTATTCCTTTCACAGACTCCCTCTGCTCTTGAGGCACTCGGTGCAGTGCTGATAATCGGCGCCGCATTTGTGGGTGAAGTTGATTTCAGTCGTATGAGAAGGAAAAGGGAAAAATTTTAATCACATAAAAAACAAACTGAAAAGGGGCTGTTACACTTTTGTGCAACAGCCCCTTTAAGTATTTTCAGCCTACCTCGTAAACATAAGCATCTTCATAATTCATATCTGCGCAAAGAGTAAGGGAGGGGGTTGTCAGATCATAAATTGAAGACCATTGGGTTGAATAAACTCTTCCTTTTTCATCTGGATCGGTACCTGTTATTCTTGCCGCTTCAAGAAGCTCCATACCTTCCTTTGCAGAAAGCACTGATTCTTTTTCTGTAAGAGTATTAACGAGAATTTCGTAGCGATCCATACCCTGCTTTTCATATTCAAAGGGTACATCGTGGAGATAGAAATTTGTTGCGGCGATTATGCCGTTTTCTTCCTCAGTTATAACCATCTCATTGTTTACATAGGAAACCACAACGCTTTTTCCGATGGCATCTGCTATCTGGAAATGATAGCATCCTTTTGCTGCGGCATACATATCAAAGCTTTTGAGCAGCTCCACAGCCTCATCAACAGTAGCACATTTGTCAAGCATCGCTCTTATGGCAAGGGTGGTGCCTACATCAGGTTTGCCGTTATCCTGAGCTGTAGCAGGTGCCTGAAGCTGTAAAACACCGACTGCAAGCCCCTTTTCATTAACTCCGTCAAGAGGGAAGTAAGCGGCAGCCAGAGTGTTTATTCTGTCCATAAGCTTATCGGGTGTATAACTCTCGTTGTAGCCCAAGAAACTTAAATTAACAACCGAAACAGATTTGTAGCCGTCCTTGGGAGAAGTTTTTACAACTGCAAGGTCAGTGGTCTGATTGTCAAGATTTCTGCCGAAAATGTAGCCGTTTTCAGGCGTCTCGGCGTAAAAGGTTGAGCAGGCAAGATTGGGAATTTCATAGGGTACGTCAATGGGAAGACCCTTGAGCATAGTTTTGATTATGTACTGAACAAGCTGTTCTTCAGTTGCCGCACCGCCGGAAGCGAGGAGCTCATCCAGTTTATAGTCAGCCACATAGTTGATTTCATAAATACCCGTATCACCTTTTTCTTTAACGGATAAGAGAGTACGTGCCTCGCCTTGGAAGATTGCCAGGGCGGCAAGGATTACAACTGCCAACAGGACAAAAACCGAAATGATAATTTTTTTGCTTTTCTTCATAATAAAACCTCCAAAAGAACATATCTCCCTTTGGTAAAAATTATATAAAACTTACATACGTTTTGTCAAGAAAAGCGACATCAATTTAATTTTTGTTTACAATCAGGGGGCCGGGATGAAAAACCGCACCTGAGTATCGCTTTGATACTCAGGCGCGTTTAATGGAAGCTGTTTTGATACAAAATACATACCGCTCAGACTTATCGTTAATTGGTGTTGGGTCTGCTTGGTAAAATCGCTTTTATATTTTCTGTTTCAGCAATCCATGCTTGTTGCAAAAAGCATAAAGAAAGCCCTTGCCTCGAAGTTGAAACCTTGTTTCCGCATTTCCTTCCGGATAGAATTTTACAAACTGTACCCGATCACAGGAAACAAATGCAAGGAAGGAGATATAATGCTTCTTCGTCATATCGTGTTGTATCGAAATAAAATGCTCGTTTTCGACTTCCTCGATTGAGATTTTATGCTGTTCGTCAAATGGCTCGGCCTCAAGGGCAGGCAATGTGATACCGCAGCAAGAGATCAGTGTATCTCCAACCGCATGAATTATATTGCCGCAAACAGGACAGACATAAAACTTGGTGCGAAGCATATTGGAAGACCTGTTTTGATTGATAATCTGTTCACCGTTCAGCAATTCGATGACAGAAGTATCCAATGCGGCAGCCAACGGTTGTAACAAAGCAATATCCGGCAATCCTTTTGCTGTTTCCCATTTAGAAACAGCTTTGCTGGTCACGCCAATCAGATCAGCGAGTTCAGCTTGGTTCATACCTTTCGATTCTCTGATGGATTTTATAGTTGCTCCGGTAATATATGTGTTCATAGCTCATCACTCCCTGTTTTTCTGTTTTTATTATAACATAAGAACAAAATAAACAGCAACCTACGCTTCGTTGAAAATAATTCGGTACTTGCTCCAAATAAATAGAAAGTGCCCACGGGTGTGAGCACTTTTTTGAAAGAATTACAGATTCTTATCAAGGAAAGTATTTATTACAATATTCCTTTAGCTTTATATTATACCGTACACTGCTAATGGGAGTAAAAATCAAAATATGGTCGGAATAGGGGAATAGAATATAGTCATGGACAGCACCCGACTCCTCAAAAGCCTTTTTGACAGATTCGGCATTTCCTATGGGCACAGTTTTATCCTTGCCGCCGTAAGCGAATAATGAGGGTATTGAATTTTCGTTAATATAAGAGGAGGGTGAAACAAGCTCAATCAATTCCTTTTCTTTGCCTTCCTGCATGTATTGGTTGGTAATTTCCGTACCTGCAAGCATTTTTGCAATTCTGGGACCTGCTTCTCCCCAGGCTTCCGTAGTGAAGTCGGAGGGGCCTACCTTATTTGCGGCAAAAGCAAGGGGGATAGCACTTTCGTCTGCTCGTGAATATGAATAAAGCATAGAAAGATGCGCACCGGCTGAGTAGCCTGAGGTTGCCATTTTTGTTATGTTAAGACCTTTCTCCTCTGAAAATCTTTTAATTTCTTCAATAGCTAAGGAAATTTCATCAAGTACGGTCATAACACTGTATGTATCTCTGTTGTCATCGGTTATTAAAGTATAGCTCATAGTTGCGGTAATATAGCCTTCATTTGCAAGAGCTACACATTCACCAAGCATTTCCTCCTTGCTGCCCGAGGACCAGGAGCCGCCATGAATGAAAAGAATACAACCGTTTTCTTCTTTTTCATAAGCTTCTGCAGGAACATAGATGTCCATTACATTTCTTTCACTTGCAGTTGAATAGGCTATATCCGAAAATACCTCATATTTCGGTGTACCGCCTAAAAATGTTGAACTAACAAAAGTGAGAATTGCCATAATAATTCCTATTATTTTTTCAAACATTCTAAAACCTCGTTTCTTTTTGATAAGATTTACAGGCAGTATTTCTGCCTATATTTCTATTATAGCTCTAACAGGAAAAATAATCAATTAAAAACTATTATAAAAAAGTAATTTTCATGCTGGCCGTACCCTGTATTGCATAATGATCGTATGATTAATAGAAAAATTCTACGCTCCATAGAAATAAGTCTCCTGTGCGGTTATTGAACATATAGAGTGTTTTCCGTATAATATAGTCAGAAGCTTCTAATAAGAAAAATTCGGAGGTTGTTATGAATCTTTTAATTGGTGAAAATATCAAACGTATACGCTGCGAACGCGACTTGACCCAGGAGGAAGTAGCTGCTCACCTCGGTATATCGTTTCAATCTGTAAGCAAATGGGAACGAGGAGACGGATACCCTGATATAACAATGTTACCTGCGTTGGCAAATTACTTCAAGATAAGTGTTGATGAACTACTTGGAATTAGTGAGATTGAAAAGAATATTAAGTACGATGAAATCAATAGGATTTGGGCAGAAAACAATAAAATTGGATTGCATAATGAGAATGTAGCACTAATGCGTCAATCACTGAAGACATTTCCGAATAATGCTCTCTTGCTTGTACAATTATCTACATCGCTTGAAAAATTAGACGGAACAGACGATGAAAAACTCAGATATTTAAGAGAGTCAATAGCTGTTCAGGAGCAAATACTTCGGTATGGAGAAGATTCTGAAGTGCGTGGAGCAACACTCTATAACATATGCTTCGCATATTGGAAAGTCGGTGAATATGACAAGGCGTTGGAGCAAGCAAGGAAACTCCCCAATCTTTATAAAGCACGCGAAAATGCTCTTGTATATTTTCTGAAGGGTGAGGAAAGGCATAAGATTGCAAAAGAAGCACTTACTCCCCTTGCTTGGATTATTGCACATCATTTAACTGCCCTCTATGAAACAGAAAATAACCCTGTCTATTTAAGCAAAGCATCACAAATTCTTGATATTCTTTTTGCTGGCGATAATGAAGATGATTTTATCAAATCAATTCGTGAAAAAATTTCTTAATAGTACGCAATAGGAATATAGAGATGAAATCTTAAAAAACACAATCACCGCAGAGGTTTTTTGTTAATAGAATTAAGAAAATCCTTCATAAAAAAACCGGATACCCACTTCGATACTTATTGTATCAAAATCGGTGTCCGGTTTTGGTCGAGGCGCAGAAACGAACCCGCGGCCCTCTCGGCTACGCCGCCACCTTGCGGTTCCCGAAATTTCTTCGTGCCTTGGAGCGGCACAGAAATTTCGACCGCTGCGCCATTTCGCCCTCCCTTTGTCCGCCACCGGCGGCGGTCGGGCTCAATGCCCAAAGCAGATCTGCTTTGCTCGCAAATAAAAAAGCAGCAACCTTTCGGTCACTGCTGCCTGTTTGGTCGAGGCGCAGAAACGAACCTGCGGCCCTCTCGGCTACGCCGCCACCTTGCGGTTCCCGAAATTTCTTCGTGCCTTGGAGCGGCACAGAAATTTCGACCGCTGCGCCATTTCGCCCTTCCTTTATCCGCCACCGGCGGCGGTCGGGCTCAATGCCCAAAGCAGATCTGCTTTGCTCGCAAATAAAAAAGCAGCAACCTTTCGGTCACTGCTGTCTGTTTGGTCGAGGCGACAGGATTCGAACCTGCGGCCCTCTGCTCCCAAAGCAGATGCGCTACCAAACTGCGCTACGCCTCGATATGCCTTTATGATGCTCAAGTATTATATATCAAAGTACTTTTTTTGTCAACCTTTATTTGCAGGGGTGTGGGCTTAACAAGTTACGGTTTAATCTGCAATTTCAAGGGCAATATTCTATGTTTGAAAATAAAAACAAAAAATAAAATAAAGCGCACATATTGGCGTAAATATTGAAAACCCTATATTTGATTAACCATTAGTTTACAATTTGTTTTAAATTCGGTATTAATCTTAGTGTATAAATATATGGTGCGTATAACGCAGATAAAAAGAAAAATTTTAGGAGGATATCCAAAATGAAAAAATTTTTAGCAATCGTACTCGCTCTTACTGTTGTTCTTGTTTGCTTCGCAGCTTGCGGAAATAAGTCAAACACAGACGCAACTCCCACAGACGCAGGCACAGCCGCTCCTGCTTATGCAGATGCACTTGAGGTCCTTTCAACAGTTTTCACTGCTTATGAAAGTGAATATAAGGATTCCTTTGCAGGCGGCGACGAAAACAACTTTGCAAATGGTGCTCCCGGCAAGTATGATGCAGCAAAGGCTGACGAACTTGTTTTTGTAGCATACCTTCCCGATTCTCAGACTGCAAATATCGAAGATGCTGCAACTCTTCTTCATATGAACAGTAATACCTTCACAGGTGCTGCTTATAAGGTGAAGGCCGGAACAGATGCAAAGGCTTTCGCTGACGATTTCAAGGCTGCTCTTGACAATGCACAGTGGATGTGCGGCTTCCCCGAGAAGTTTGCAGTTATCAAGACCGGTGATTATGTTGTTACAATGTTCGGTGCAACAGATGTAATTGACGGTTTCAAGACAACAGCAACAACAGCTCTTACCGGTGCAGAAGTTCTTGTTGAGGGCGACATCGTAGCATAAGATATGGTTTTTTCATCAATTCCGTTTTTATATGTATTTTTGCCCTTGGTGTTGGCGGTGTATTTCATTGCACCGAGAAAGCTAAAAAATACGGTGCTTTTAATATTTTCCCTTGCCTTTTATTGGTGGGGTGAGCCTAAATATACCGTGCTTATGCTTGTTACCATCACCTTCTGCTATATTGCGGGATTGCTGACAGAAAAACTGCGTGAAACACGTTTTGCAAAACCGCTGCTGGTAATATCAGTAGCGGTTCCGCTTATTTTTCTGGGCATCTTTAAATATGCAGATTTTATATTAGGGTCAATCGGCAGCCTTACGGGGGCTGACATTCCTCTTTTAAAATTGGCTTTACCTATCGGTATCAGTTTTTACACCTTCCAGGCTCTGAGCTATGTAGTTGACGTTTACAGAGGCGAAACACCTGCCCAGAAAAACTGGATAAACCTTGCAGCATATATCGTACTTTTCCCTCAGCTTATAGCAGGACCCATAGTCAGATATACTACTATCGCAGAGGACCTTCAAAGCAGAAAGCATACTCTTGAAAATGTATCAAAGGGTATCAGGCGTTTTGTTATAGGTCTGGGCAAAAAGGTGCTTATTGCAAACCTCCTTGGTGTGCTTTGCACTGCTTACCGTGAGAGCGCCGAGCCCGGTGTTGTTTTTGCATGGATGTATGCAATATCCTATTCACTGCAGATTTATTTTGACTTCTCTGCCTATAGTGATATGGCAATAGGTATCGGCAAGATTTTAGGCTTCCGATTCCTTGAAAACTTTGATTTCCCATACATTTCAAAGAGTATTACCGAGTTCTGGCGCAGATGGCATATGTCTCTCGGATCATGGTTCAGAGACTATGTGTATATTCCCCTTGGCGGCAACAGAAAAGGTGTCGTACGTCACATTATCAACATCTTTGTTGTCTGGGGTCTTACAGGTATCTGGCACGGAGCCGGCTGGACATTTATGAGCTGGGGCCTTTATTTCGGTGTGCTTCTCATACTTGAAAAGTTCATTTACGGTAAGGCCCTGAAAAAGGCTCCGTCCTTCATACAGCATTTCTATGTTGTGTTTGCCGTTGTTATTTCCTTTGTGCTTTTCAATGCCACAACCTTTACCGAGGCATGGAATGACCTCAGGATAATGTTCGGAGCATCAGGTCTGCCTTTTATCACAGCGGATACAATCTATAATCTCAAGTCCTATCTTGTGATACTTGCTGTTTCCTTTATTGCGGCAACGCCCATTGTAAGGGATATTGCAAGAAAATACGAAAATACAAAGGTGGCGGCAGTGCTGGAGCCTGTGTTTGTGGCGGTTGTTCTTGTTGTTTCAACTGCATATCTCGTTGACGGCTCCTTCAATCCCTTCCTTTATTTCAGATTTTAAGGGGGGCAGAAGAATGAATAAGATAAGATATATTGTTACAACTCTTGTTTTCTGCCTCATTGTCGGTGGCTTTTCCGCATGGCTTCTCATAAAGAATCCGGATAAGATTTCGGATTGGGAAAGAAGAAAGCTTGCTCAGTTCCCGGAGCTGTCTTATGAAACTCTTATGGAAGGCGAGTTTATGACCGGCTTTGAAAGCTATGTGAACGACCAGTTTCCTTTAAGAAACAGCTTCAGACGAATTAAGGCAATGGTTCATTTCAATGTTTACAATCAGAAGGATAATAACGGCATATATGTTGCTGACGGCTACGCAAGTGAGTACGACGGCGATATAGGACAGAATCAGATAGACACCTTCTGCGAAAGGCTGAACAGCCTTTACGAGAATAATATCAAGGGTACCGATTGCAAGGTTTACTATTCAATCATTCCCGATAAAAACTATTTTCTTGCAGAGGAAAACGGATATCCTGCCTTTGACTATGAATATGTTTATTCCGAGGTCAACAAGGGCCTTTCCGCCAATATGCAGGAAATCAGCATCAGGGAGCTTCTTGCCATAGATGACTACTACACAACCGACACCCACTGGAAGCAGGAAAATATAGTGGATGTTGCCAATCGTATCCGTGAAAACATGGGTATGGAGGCAGTCGATAATTACACTCAGCAGAGTGCGGGTGATTTTTACGGTGTATATTACGGTCAGTCGGCACTGAATCTTGATCCTGACGAGATAATCTATCTTGAAAACGAAGAAATCAAGGCATCGAGTGTATATAACATTGAAAACAACGTAAATACCCCTGTGTATAATCTTGATAAGCTCACGGCGATGGATCATTATGATATTTACCTTTCAGGAGCAGTTTCTCTTCTGAAAATCACTAATCCGATGGGAGAAGAAGGCAAGCGGCTCGTTGTTTTCCGAGACTCCTTCGGCAGCAGTCTTACACCGCTTCTTATGAGCGGATACAGTGAAATCACCGTGATTGATACAAGATATATTATGCCTTCATTTTTATCTCAGTTTGTTGAGTTTACTGATCAGGATGTGCTTTTCATTTACAGCACAATGGTTGTTGAACAAAGCGAGATATTAAGAAAATAAAAGTATAAAAGAACTGTCTGTTCTGCGTTAATTGCAAGAATGGCAGTTCTTTTTTCATATCCTTGAAGCCTTTTAAATAGAATATACTATAAACCGAAAAGGAGCAGGTATATGAGCACCAATCTTGATGAAATGATAAAAAGCTATTCCGATGAGCTTATGCGGTTTGCGAAGGAAAACAATATTGAAAGTCTGGCAATAAAAAAAGAACCGGAGGTAAAAGAAGAGGAGATTCCGGATTTTGAAGAAGTAACTTCGGAGGCGGTACAAGAAACTGAGAGAGAGAGCCCGCCTCAGCAGGAGGAAGAAATTATGCAGGAACCGGCTGCGGTTGAAGATATGCCGGAACAAACAGTAGAAATTCCGGGGGAGGATGATATGGAAAGCTTTGCAGTGTTTAAAGCGAGAGTCTATACCGCACTCGAAGCCTTCCCGATAGAAAAAGCAAAGGTAATATTGTATAAAAACGATATTCTCTATGCTTTTCTTGTTACGGATATAAACGGAGAAACGAAGGAAATAAAAATTGAAGCCTATCCCGAGGAAAATTCCCGTGAGCCCTTAAACACGGATCAGCGCATTGATTACAGTGCCGACGTATATGCCGATGGCTTCACCGAGAGGAAGGGTCTGCTTGTCAGTGCCGTCGGCGGTTCCGATATAGTCCTTAATGTGGAGCTGACTCCCGAAAGTGAGGCGGTCAACTGATGCCTGTACCGATTATCCCCGCAACAGTAACGGTGCATCTGGGTCCGCCCGGCTCCGATGCACAGAATGTACAGGTACCCTTTGCCGATTATATCAAGAATGTTGCATCCTCCGAGATTTTTTCAACATGGGATGAAGCTGCAATAAGAGCCAATGTTTTAGCCCAGATTTCCTTTGCTCTTAACAGGGTGTATACCGAATGGTACAGAGCAATGGGCTATAACTATGATATAACCAATGACACGGCCTATGACCAGAAGTTTATAAACGGCAGAAACATATATTCAAATATCAGCCTTATTGTTGATAATGTATTCAACGACTATTTAAGGCGGCAGGGAAACATCAATCCCTTTTTCGCTCAGTACTGTAACGGCACCACCGTAACCTGCGAGGGGCTTTCTCAATGGGGCTCTCAGAGCCTGGCTCAAAGGGGCTACAGCGATGTTGATATTCTCAGATACTACTACGGTGATGATATTGAAATAGTGCTTAATGCTCCCATTGCTGATAACGTACCCTCTTACCCCGAAGTACCGTTGAGACTTGGAGACCTGAGTGAAAACGTGAGGCGGATGCAGCTTTATCTTAATCGAATATCCGTCAATTATCCAAGGATACCCAAAATTGTGGCAGTAACAGGAAGATTTGACGAAAATACGGAAAATGCAGTAAGGGTATTTCAGAGTGTATTCGGTCTTACACCTGACGGAATCATCGGAAAAGCGACCTGGTACAGGATAGTATATATTTTTGATTCGGTTACGCGACTTGCGGAGCTTAACAGCGAGGGCATAGGCTATGAGAACCTGCCCTTGCAGTTTCAGACCGATTTTTCACAGGGTGATACTGGCGGTCAGGTGGTGTCTCTGCAGTATTTCCTGTCGCTGATTTCCCGTTTTGTGGACTTTGTGCCCGATGTGGCGGTTGACGGTATTTACGGCCCGGGAACCACCAATGCGGTAATTGCTTTTCAAAGATATAAAGGTCTGCCTGCAACGGGTGAGGTAGACAGAGAAACATGGGAAAGCCTTTACATGGCGTATGCGGGCATTATGGATTATCTTAACGCTCAGAACACCGGTGAAGCTGTGCGTACCGAGCCTTTCCCCGGGGTAATCCTCAGGCGGGGAGATGTGGGAGCCTCAGTGAGAACGGCGAGAACCTATCTTTCATATATTTCCGATTATTTTTATGATGTGCCATCTTTGGGAATCAGTAATGTTTTTGATATGAGGACACAGAATGCGGTGCAGGCATTTCAGCGGATATTTGCTCTTAACCCCACAGGTCAGATTGACGAAAGAACCTGGAACACTATTGCCGACGTCTATGCCACACTGCGTGAGGGTCAGTACAGGGTGCAGGGGCAGTATCCGGGCTACGAATTACAGCAGGAGGGATAATGTGACAGAAAAGCAAAGGGCAATATATGAGCTTCAGGGGTATCTGAGAAATATCGCAAGAACAGACAGTGATATTTCGCTTATCATACCCGACGGGATTTTCGGTGAGGAGACGGCTCAATCCGTAAGAAGCTTTCAGCGAAAATTCGGACTGGATGAAACCGGTGCGGTAAACTTTGAAACCTGGACGAGGATAACCGAAGAAAATGAGGCGGCAATTTTCAGGGCGAGTCCTCCGTTACCTTTGGGACAGATAACAAACGAAAAGCTGCCCTTAAGGCTCGGAATGAAGGATGATGTGATATATCACCTTAAAACAATGCTGCTTTATCTGGGCCGCAGACACGGCAATTTTGAAGAGGTTACCGTGGGTGATGAATTTGACGGGGAAACGGAAAAAAGTGTCAGACAGTGGCAGAGAGTGATAAGAACCGAGGAAACGGGCGAGGTCGATAAGCTGACGTGGAATCGGCTGGTGGAGTGGTATATGCTGTAAAAAAATAACAACAGCCAACTTCAAGGGCTGTTGTTACTTTTTTATCTCGATTTTATTCATTGCAAACTCAAGAGCCATTGATATAAGCTCGTTACGGCTTCTGTTTGTTTCAGCGGCAAGCTTATCGTAATAATCGATTATAGCTTTATCAACTCTTATGCTGAACATAACGGGTTGGGTGCGTTTTGAAATTTCAAGTTTTTCGTTCTCCTGCATATAATCACCTCTTAATACTATTTTATATCATTCTTTAACATAAATATATGTTAAATTTATGTTGACTTTTAAACATAAAAGAGCTATAATGAAGCAAATAGTCTAAGGAGGAATAAAAATGAATTTATTTAAGAAAAAATCAAAAAAATCTCTTGTGGTTTTAATGGTTGCTGTTCTGTGCTTTGCACTTTGTGCTTGTGGCGGAAATACAGACAGCGGCAATGAAGCCGTCGGTGCCAACAACGGTACTTTAGAAAAAACTGATGAAAAAATCGACGAAACAACTTTCCCGTTTGTAGGCACATGGACCACTGAAGAGAAAAAGACTTATCTGAGAATTGAAGAAGGCGGAACCATTACTGCAGAAAGTATTTTAGTGAGTAGCACTACAAGCACCGTCAATGGAGTTACAACAAAAAAAGAAACAAAGAAGATTGTAACGAATACATATACATGGAGTGTTTCTGACGGTAAGTTTATGTTTAATAACAAGGCTGCCTATGAACCTTGTGTAGATAACGGAACTTATAGTCTTGTGGGTGAGAAAACTACATATTTCAGAATAGGTGAATTAGATTATGTGATCCCGCTCGAGGATAAAGAAACCGAACAAAAGGATCTTTATGCTGATGCTGTCGATTACGTTGTCGGAGATGTGATTGTTGCGGAAGGATTAGAGCTTGTTTTTGATGAGATTGGTGTTAAGGATGATATCAGAATTTCAAGCAAATCCTCAGGCATACAGATTACTTCGGGCCCTTCCGAGGAGGAAGGAAAACAGTACGTTTATCTTAAGGGCGCGTTAAAGAATACGGGAACGACTGCAACAAGAGCAACGATTGGCGGTGTTGTATATCTTGATGAATATGAATTCGCTCTTAAAACTGATACGATAAAGACCTCAGGATCCCCGAGTTCATCTATTGATCCCTTGGAAACGGTGCACATTATTCTTTATGCACAGATCAGTGACGAAATGGCAGATATATTCACTGAAGGCAAGATAATATTTGGCTTCAATGATAATTTCTCGGAGGTAGAGCTCGAAAACGCACAATATTTATACTGTGCGAAAGTTGAAGGTTAATAAATTCAAAAAGCAGAGAATCGGATGGTTCTCTGCTTTTTTAGCTGATGAAAGACAGAGGACCGTCCCCTGTCTCATTATCTTATTTAAGGCTCTCCAGCAAATACGGCACAGCCTCTTCAAAATTAACTCCGTAATCATTACCCTGGGGGTCTTCAATGGTAAGTCTGATGCTCTCGCTTGTGTAGTCAGCGGCAATTTTTGCCGCATCCTTCCAGGAAAGTCCTCTCACAATACCGCCAAGGCAGGTGCTTGAGAAAATGTCGCCTGTACCGTGGTAGCTTCTCTTTTGCTTCTTGTGGTTGTAGTGGTAATACTCATCATTTACCGAGTCATAGCCCATAACGCCTGTTGTGCCTTCCTCAAAGGAAACACCTGTGAGAATTGCAATCTTTGCGCCGAGAGCGGTGAGTTTCTTAAGAAGGTTCTTTGCATAAGCCTCGTCGTACTTTTCCTTGTACTCTTCACCGAGCATAAAGCAGGCCTCGGTTATGTTAGGTACGATAATGTCAGCCTTTGCGCAAAGAGTTGCCATATATTTTGCGAAGGCTTCGTCAAAAGCAGGATAGAGCTTGCCGTTGTCAGCCATTGCGGGGTCAACAAAGAGGAGATTGCCTTCGTTGCAGAAGCTGTCTGCCATTTCCTTCATAAGGTCAATCTGCTCGAAGGAGCCGAGATAGCCTGTGTACATTGCATCGAAGGTGATACCTTCCTTTTTCCAGTGGTCGGTGATGGGCTTTATCTGGTCGGTGAGGTCCTTTACTGTAAAGCCGCTGAACATGGTGTGGGTTGATAAAACTGCAGTGGGAATAATTGCCGCTTCGATACCCATAGCTGAAATGATGGGCAGAGCAACGGTAAGTGAGCATTTGCCCACGCAGGAAATATCCTGAATCGTAACTATTCTTTTCATATTATATACCGCCTTTTAAAATTTTCTTTACAAATTATTCTTTTTCCATTATACTTACTATTGACCATATTTAAATAGCCAAATAATGAATAATTTATATGGTCAGATTGGAGCGGCATAATGCTTACATATTCCTTTGAAAACAGAGGCAAAGAAAGCCTTTATGAATATCTTTATAAAAGAATAAAAGCGGATATTTCCTCAGGCAGGCTCAAGCCGGAGGAAAAGCTGCCCTCTAAAAGAGCTTTGGCGGAACACCTTAACATAAGCACCGTAACCGTTGAAAATGCATACAGTCAGCTTGTGGCTGAGGGATATATATATTCAAGGGCAAAAAGCGGATTTTATGTTTCAAGAATCGAACATAAGTTTACGCAAGAGAATAGTAATACTGTGGGAAGGCAAGCTGATTTTAAAGAAAAAAGGGGAGAGTATTTCGCCGATTTCACGGCAAATTATTCTGCAACGGAAAGCTTCCCTTTTGTAACCTGGTCAAAGCTTATGCGTGAAACCCTTTCTGAGAGAAGAGAAGAGCTTTTGCAGAATTCACCCTCTCAGGGAGTGTATGAGCTGAGAAAGGCTGTTTCCGATTATCTTTTTCAGTTCAGAGGTATGAATGTTCAGGCAGACAGAATTGTCATCGGTGCAGGTACCGAATATCTTTACGGTATCATCATACAGCTTTTGGGCAGGGATAAAAAATATGCCGTTGAGGACCCGGGCTACGGTAAAATTGCAAGAATTTACGGCGCAAACGAGGTTGATTGTGTCCACATTCCTTTTGAAAAGGATTGCATTAACATTCAGGCTTTGGAAAAGTCAGGGGCAAAGGTACTTCACATTTCGCCGTCACATCATTTTCCTACGGGCGGTGTTACTCCTGTCGGTAAGCGTTATGAGCTTCTTTCCTGGGCGAAAAATGAAGACGGGTACATAATCGAGGACGATTACGACAGTGAATTCCGCCTTACGGGTAAGCCTGTGCCAACCTTGCAGAGTATTGACAGCGCAGACAGGGTTATTTATATCAACACCTTTTCAAAAAGTCTGACATCCACTATCAGAATAAGCTATATGGTGCTGCCTGAAGGTCTGATGGAAATATATAAAAAGAAGCTGAGCTTTTATTCCTGCACCGTTTCCAACTTTGAGCAGTACACCCTTGCAAAGTTTATAGAAAGAGGGTATTTTGAAAAACACATAAACCGTATGCGTACTTATTACAGAGCAAGACGTGACAGCATAATGCAGTGCATAAAAAAACACCCCTCTTACGGCAAGGTGAGAATAAGTGAGGAGCACTCGGGACTCCATTTTCTTTTGCAGCTTGATACCGGGCTCTCAGACGGTGAGCTTAAGCAGAGGGCAAGGCAAAAGGGTATAAACATATCCTGCCTGAGTGATTACTATTTTGATAAAGGCAGTTCATCACGGCATACGGTGATAATCAATTATTCGGCTCTCAGCAGTGAAAAAACGGAAAGGGCGATAGAGCTGCTTTTTGAATCGGTCAGTGAATAAAAAAGAGCAGGCGCATCCGAAGCAAAGGATGATGCCTGCTTTTCGCTGTTAAAATAAATTAACACTCATATATCTTTCTCCCGAATCGGGAAGAAGAGCGACTACGGTTTTAGCTCTGTTTTCTTCTTTTTTTGCGATTTCGGTTGCACCTTTAAGAGCGGCTCCCGAAGAGATGCCCACAAGAAGCCCCTGCGTTTTTGCAAACATACGGCACATATCAAAGGCATCATCGGTTTTGACGGTTATAACCTCGTCAACAAGAGAGAGCTCAAGATTATCGGGGATAAAGTTTGCACCGATTCCCTGAATTCCGTGAGGACCTGCCTGCCCCTTTGTGATAAGGGGAGAATCATAGGGTTCAATACCGATGACCTTGATTGCGGGGTTCTTTTCCTTCAGATATCTTGCAGTGCCGCTTATTGTACCGCCCGTACCGATGCAGGCAACAAAAATATCGATTTTACCCTCAGTGTCCTCCCATATTTCGGGGCCTGTGGTAAGATAATGACTTTCCGGGTTATCGGGATTCTCAAACTGTGAGGGTATAAAGCTGTTTGGGGTGGTATCCTTAAGCTCCAAGGCTTTTTCAATAGAGCCCAGCATACCCTTTGCGCCTTCCGTGAGCACAATTTCGGCACCGTAAGCCTTAAGAAGCTTCTGCCTTTCAATGCTCATGGTCTCAGGCATAACAAGAATAGCCTTATAGCCTAAAGCAACTGCAGCGGCGGCAAGACCGATGCCTGTGTTGCCGCTGGTGGGCTCAATAATTGTGGCTCCCTTGTCAATGAGCCCTTTTTCCTTTGCTTTTAAGAGCATATTGACAGCAACTCTGTCCTTAACTGAACCGGCAGGGTTGAAGCATTCAAGCTTAGTTAAAAGTGCGGCTTCAATTCCGAACTTCTCTGAAAAGGCCGAAGCGGCGAGCAAGGGGGTTTTGCCCGCAAGCTCAGTAAAATCTTTATATATCATTTAAACCAACTCCGTGGGATAGTATATCAGAATTATTTTTCGCCTAAAAGCTTGGCGAGCTCATCCATAAAGGTGTTGATATCCTTAAACTGGCGATAAACAGAGGCGAAGCGAACATAAGCGACCTCGTCGAGCTCCTTGAGCTTATCCATAACAAGCTCACCGATGCGTACCGAGGTAACCTCTCTGTCAAGGGAGTTCTGAAGCTCAGCTTCGATTTCGGAAACCACCTTGTCTATCTGTTCGATGGAAACAGGTCTTTTTTCACAGGCGCGAAGCATACCGTTAAAAAGCTTCACACGGTCAAACGCCTGACGTGACTTATCCTTTTTAACAACGATAATGGGTACGCTTTCGATGATTTCATAGGTGGTGAAACGCTTGCCGCAGGAAATGCATTCACGTCTGCGGCGAATCTTTTCGCCTTCGTCGGTAGGTCTTGAGTCAATTACCTTGCTTTCTTCATAGCTGCAAAAAGGACACTTCATTATTATAACCTCTTTCCTTTGTCTTTATATTATTAAAAAACCTTTTTTAAAATTTCTCTGAGATACTGTGCACCCTGTACTATTTCCTTATTATCCCTGAAATTATCGGAATAAAGCTCGATTATACCGTCGCCTTCGTAACCGGACGCTTTAAGAGTCGTGAAAAGCTCTGAAAAATCGAAAAAACCTTTTTCGTCGGGGGCAATACAGTCATGAGTACAGTCAAAATCGCTCAGATGAACGTGAACAATGCTGTTGCCGAGAACTTTTATAAATTCAAGGGGGTCAACATCGGCACGTCTTGCCTGCTTTATATCAAGAACAGCCTTGAAGCGGTCACCGAGAAGATCGTGCATACTCTTCATAAAATCTGGTGTTGCACCCACGCATTTGACAACGTTTTCGTGGACAACACTGCAGCCGAATTCCTCTGCTACTGTGTTGAGAGCGTCAAAACGCTCGGCATATTCCTCAAGACTTATATCAAGACGGTGCTTTGCACCGTGCATAACAACATATTTCGCACCTAAAACAGAAGCACCCTCAAAAAGTCGCTTATAATTTTCAACTCCGTCGTAAAAACGTCTTTTATAGCGTGAAAAGAAGTCGTAACCTTCGGAAAAGGAGCGGTAGGGATGGATAGATATTACATTCATACCGTAATGCTCCTTAACACGGTTCAGTTCAAGCAAAAAATCCCTGTTAAGCTCTGAATGGGAATTAAAGAAAATCTCGCAGTGCTTAAAGCCAAGCTCAGCAATCTGCAAAAAGGCTTTTTCGGTTTCTAAAGGATAAAAGCATGCAGATGAGGCACCGATTTCCATAAAATTCCCTCCTTTTCGTCAAAACAATCTCTTATTATATAATTATAACAAATAACAACGGAAAATACAACCGTGAAAGCAAAAAATTACAACAGACTATCCGTGACAGTCTGTTGTAAAGTGTTTACATTTTAAATATTATTCCCGCTGCCGCCGCAACAACGAT
>JAZSPQ010000077.1:0-13151 GCA_045537485.1 Acutalibacteraceae bacterium
TCAAAGGTAACCTCGGAGTCTGCTTCTACGTCAAGCTTTTCGATGAAGAGAACGTCGCCTGCTTCAACCTTGTACTGCTTGCCGCCTGTTTCGATAATTGCGTACATAGTTTCTTTCCTTCCTTTATTATGGACTCGCTACCTTGGGGCGGATTTTCATCACTTTGGGCACACCGAAGTATGCCGCCCGTAATATGCGGTATGAATGAGTTTATCATAAGTGTAAAGGTTTGTCAATAGCTTTTTTATATTTTATTTCAATAGTTTTTTATATTTTATTGATAAAAAGACAAGGGACGAACCCTTGTCTTTTTCTGTCAGTTCCAGCTTACCTTTTTGTAGCCTGAGGGTACCTTAAAGAGACTTGATGAAGGTGTGTCTGTAAAGCTTATGCTTGAGAATTTCTCATAAGTACCATTTTTGTATTTGACGCTCATTCCTACAAGCTTATCATTAACAAAGAAATAGCATCTGATTATACCGTACACTGAGTCGTTATAATATTCCTTTACTGCAGTTTTGTCGTTATAAACGGTTGTATATGCACTCACTTTATTAAGGTTTGTAGGCTTGAACACCTCTGCCATAGCCTGCATCAATTCGATGAAATCTTCCGCTTCATCCTTGGGCACTATAATATATTCCTTATCAGCATCAGAAATAACATAAAGTCTGCTCTTGGATGACTGATAGAAATACTTGATAACCAGACCGTCACCGTAATCGTACCTCAGGAAAAGATCTTTGCCCTTACCTGCAAGAGTCATTGTAACCTTGCCACCGTAGCCATCATCCATATCCTTGACTTTAACATACCAACTTCCGTCATTGAAATCCTTTTGGAGATTCTTGACCCTGTAAGCATCAACAGCTTTTGAGCCCGTAATGACAGAGTAATTTTTGCTGTAGGGGTACCATACAACCTCGCCGTCAACTCTTGTATAAGCTCTTACTCTGAAAATGTATTTTTTGGAAGCTTCAAGACCTGTTACGGTATATGAACGGGCTGTGGTTGTTTTGAGTGCCTTCCATTTACCGCTCTGATACACAAAAATTCTGTAACCTACATTGCCTTCAACCTTGCCCCACTTGAGAGTTACTGAGGAGTCTGTTACGGTGCTGCTGAAACCCTTTACTCTTGTAAAATCCTCTCCTGTAATAACCGAATAGTTCTCACTTACAGGGTACCACACAACTTCACCGTTAACTCTTGTATAAGCCCTTACTCTGAAAATGTATTTTTTCGAAGCTTCAAGACCCGTTACGGTATATGAACGGGCTGTGGTTGTTTTGAGTGCCTTCCATTTACCGCTCTGATACAAGAAAATTCTGTAACCTACATTACCTTCAACTTTACCCCAATTGAGAGTTACTGAGGAGGCTGTTACGGTGCTGCTGAAGCCCTTTACTCTTGTAACATCTTCATAGCAAACCTTATAGGAACTGCTTAAAGAGCTGAATTTAAGTCCCTCTGTGCCTTTTACAAAGCTCTTAACAGCAAAATAATAATTATTGCCGTCAACTACATCTGTATAGATATATTCGTTATTATCTTTACCGTAAATATCCTTTACCTTAACCCATTTACCGTCTTTTCTTACATAAAGACGGTAGCCTGATATGCCGTCATATTTTTCCCATGAAACTTTGATTCCGTCTTTAACAAGATATGTGCCATGATGGAAACTAACTCTGGGCAATGTGGTAGATGTAACAATAACATCGGTACACATTTCTTCACTTTCATAGTTGACACCGTCAACGGTAATATATGATTTTATACCGATTTCATATTTACTATTATAAAGTAAACCGTAGAGCAGTTCTAAGTCTGTATCTCCATAGTCAATAGTTTGTTTAAGCACCCAAGCTCCTTTTTCTTTCATATATAAATTATAGCCGTCTGCATTAGGCACAGTATCCCAACGCAATTCAACATATCCACCCTCTGAAATATAAAAGGGTTCATTTGAAAGATTGGTCGGTGCCTCAGGTAAAGTAACCTCTGTTACATCCTGTTCACCGTCGGGAATTTCGCCTGTTTCCTCAGCAAATGCACCGAAGCTGAAAAGCATAAGCATTGCAAGAACAATGGGTAATAACTTAATAAGCTTTTTCATAATCAAATCTCCTTTTCATAATTTTATTGAACAACCTGCATATTTATTTTAATATAACAGGTTATCTGTCTATATTATATTAAACAATCTGTTTAATGTCAATACTCTTTTAAACATTTTGTTTATAATTATCAAAAAGGAGGTATCTTATGGATTACGCAAAACGGCTTTATGACCTTCGTACCGATAACGACCTGAAGCAGGAGGATGTGGCAAAGGTACTGAAAATCTCCACTCAGGCTTACGGCATGTATGAAAACAAAAAGCGAAGCTTACCCATAGAAAGTCTTATCACACTTTGCCGGTTTTACGGCGTTTCCTCTGATTACATTTTAGGCTTAAGCGATGAAAAATAACCGTTCCCTCGTTTGTTGCAGGGAACGGTTTTTTATTATTCTTCGTCTTATGACGGAATTTTTATGGAAAGAACATTGAATATTTCATCCGCAACTCTTTTATCCTTGAAAAGCGAGTAGCCTATTCTTTTTGCCATGCCCTTTTTCGGCTTTATGACTATCGCAGGACCGATGGACGGAATAAGAAATACCAGTGCAGGCAAAGCAAATAAAAGCTCCTCAGCGACAATAGTAAACAAGACAAAAAACAACGCAATACACAAAGGAATAAGGTAAAGCTTCACACCTTTTTTGATGCAAGCCACATCCTCAAAGTTATAAAGAACAAATTTATCTCTTATGTTGGTTACTTCCATTTTGTCCTTATAGATTCTGATTGTTTTTTCAAGTCCGTCACCTTTGAAACTCCTTGATCTTATGCCTCTGCCTGAAAACAACAAGGAGACCAGAAGGGCGATTATAAGGGTAGCACCCGGCATCGGGGTGTGTATAATATATTCACTACCCGTGCCGTGCTCAGTTTTAATTCTCATTATTTATATACCTATCGTAATAATCTCAAATGGCTTATACTCGATAACATCGGTTTCACCTTCGATTTCCTCGAGCATATTGAGCATTTTAACCTTTCTGTCAAGTTTTATCTGTCCTCTTGTACCCTTCTGCTCACTAAGACGGATAACCGTCATTGTGCCGTCCTCACTTTTCTTTGCAGCCTGCAGGTAAAGCCCCTCAAAATGAGGAAGTATCCATTCTGCATCACATTTTATGAGAGGTACGTTGTATTCCGTTGCGATTTCGTTTATCTTTGCACCTATCGGGTCACCTGCGTGAGGAAGAATCATATAGCAGAAGCTGTGCTTACCCATATCGGAAACAACATCGGGACGGATTGTAGCTCTGAGAAGCGAAAGGCTCATAGTACCCTCGTCAATACCTACTCCGTACTTTCCGTCATTGATAAGGGCAACACCGCCACCGAATTCGCTCATATCACACCACTTATGGTGACAGCACTCAAAGCGTGCCTGCTGCCATGTGGTGTTGCGGTGAGTTTCTCTTTCAATATAGCCCGCCGAAGTATCACAGAGTACCTTTCTTGTGAGCACATCGGGACTGAATTCAGCCTTGGCAAGCACGTGCTTTTCATTCCAGTCAACGTTGTTTTCAACCTCGATGCCTCTGCTTCTGCGGAAAAAGCGTATGATTCTCTGCCAGACGGATTTTTCCGTTTTAAGAGTACAGATAAACTCAGCACATTCTCCGTCGGCTCCTGCAAAGTGAAGGGGCTCGGAGATTTCATAAGGTATCTGCTTATCCTTATAGTTAGGAAGAATATCCCAAGCGTCGTAGTTGCCGGGGGTATCACTGTAGAGCTTCAGCTTATTGAAATCGCCCTTTACCCACTCGCGGCAAAGCTCCTTATCGTAAAGGGATGCGATTGAGCCGTCGGGGTTGAAAGCGACAGAATAATAAGGTGTTTCAACTGTGTCCCCTGCTGTAATCCATTCACCCTTAAAGGCAGTACAGCGAAGAGAAGCGGATGAAAGCGAGGGCATATCGGGAATAAGCCAGCTACCCTTTTCACCGTATCTTACCGATGAGCCCTTTTTATTCGGCACAAAGGTAAGTCTTTCACGCTTGAAGTTAAGAGTATTGAAATATTTTTTACCCGTACCTATGATTTTATCAAGCTCTTTTTCAATTTCCCTGTAATCGGCCATTGCATCCTTATATACGGGATGAATATGAGAGCCGGGAAGAATATCGTGAAACTGATTTATAAGCAGCTTCTTATAAAGCCCGGTAATCTTTTCGGTGTTATCCTCATTCCTCATAAGGGACACCATTTCAGCCGTTCTGAATTTATATTCGAGGCGACGGTTTATCTTTTTGAGGTCACTCTTTGTGGTAAAGGTACCTCTGTGCATTTCAAGATAAAGCTCACCGTCCCACACCTGAAGGCTTTTATTGTCCTTAAGGTTTCTTTCAAGGAACTCAGCTCCACCCGTATGCTCACACTTTGGCATAACCGAAAGCTTATCGAAACGGTGCATCATTTCAATCATTTCCTCCGTACAGCCGGAGCCTCCGTCACCGTAGCCGAACATATTAAGGGTCTGTCCGCCCGTATCCTTATCCTGATATGCCTCCCAGTTTTCCTGAATCTGCGAGGGCATATTCCAAGTAATGAAGTGGGTCGGCGGTACCGAAGCGTAAACCTCACTGCCGTCTATACCCTTCCATATAAAGTTATTGTGAGGAAAACGGTTTGTATCATTCCATGTGGACATTTTATTCGAAACGAAGTAATCTACTCCGCTCTTTTTAAGAATCTGCGGTAATATCCAGCTGTTGCCGAATACATCGGGCAGCCACGCATTATTCACTCTCTTACCGAACATTCTCTCATAGGTTTTCTGACCGTAAAGGCACTGACGGATAAGAGACTCGGCAGAAGGTACGTTACAGTCGGGCTCAACATACATAGCACCTACAGGCTCAAACTGTCCCGCCGCAACCTTTTCTTTAAGCTCGGCAAAAACCTCGGGATAGTATTTCTCAAGGGTTTCGTAAACATAAGGCTGGGTATGGGTATATTTGAAGTCCGGATATTTATCCATAAGACGAAGCTGAATAAGCACGGTGCGAAGATTTTTCTGCACAGCGTGGATTCGTCTCCAGTAATAAGCTACATCAAGGTGTGAGTGAGCAATAAGTGCAACATCGCCGCTTCCCTTATAGATATCGTTGGCATAAACAACCTCGTCGATGTACTTTTTTGCCTTTTCAACGCCGCTGATTTCATCCTCATCAAAGCTGATAAGATTCATAGCGTTATTAAGCTCACGGTTAAGAAAGGCTCTGTAATCCTCATTAAAAAGGTCACTCTTTGCGACGTCGAGTAAAAGCTCAAAATCCCAGACTAAATCCTGAACGGCGTGATTTACGGTGCAGATATATGCACCCTCAAAAATCTGACGGCAGCCTCTCACGGAAAGTGACTCGGGATTTCTTTCGTCATCGGGCTTCGAGCGGTTATAGCCCATCATATCAAAGTGAAGCACTTCGTTTTCGTTTATATAGGGTGAAAGAAGCATTCTCTCTCTGTTGGGATCAACACCGCCTACGTATTTTCCGTTAACCTTAACGCAGATTTCTGCCGCAGTTTTGAGTGAAAACCACAACTCCTTGCCCTTCATTTTCTCGGGAAGGGTTACATCTGCTTTTATAAAAGCAGTGCCGTCGGGAGTGAAATACATATCACCCTTTTTAAGGGGTCTGTAGGAATCGGAATAATATTCGAACTCCATTTCGGACACCTGACGGGCATCTCTTATCTCAAGATTTTCAATTTCCCATTTAGAGGAATATATATGTCTTTTCAGCCAGCCGAAGCGAAGGTCTGTCCATTCCTCGGGACGCATTGAGCGTCTTACAACCTTTATATGTGCCATTGTAAAACCTCCTTATACATCCTGAAAATATGGCTTTTTGCGGATTGCAATAACCTTAACCTTTTTATTAAGGTCGATTTTTATCTGCTGCTCAATCCACTCTACACAACGGTGAAGAATGAGACATTTTGAGCATTCTCCCCTGAAAATCAGAGTAAGCTCATCACCCTCAAGAGAAACAAATTCCACCCATCCGCCGTCGCCCTGAAGCTTCGGCTGAAGGATATTTTCAACGTAGCCTTGTACTGTCATAATCAGCCCTCAATTACAGCGGAAATCTCTTTTCTGTACTGTGCAAGTCTTTCCTGAGAAGCTTCCTTTGTTTTATCCTGAATTGAATAGTAAACCTTGATCTTAGGCTCTGTACCGGAGGGTCTTACTGCCATCCATGAGCCGTCATCCCAAAGGTATTTGAGCACGTTTTCCTTCGGAAGGTCACGGATGCCCTTTTCAAAATCCATAACCTCGTTTATACCCTCGAAAAGGTCTGTTCCCTTGTTTCTGAAGTATACCATAAGCTGCTGAATCTTCTCTGCACCGTCCTTGCCCTTGAGGGTGAAGGAATCAAGGTGGTCAAGGTAATAGCCGTATTCAGCATAGATTTCATTAAGTCCGTCAACAAGGGTCATACCTCTGTTTTTATACCACGCTGCCATCTGGCAGATAAGCATCGATGAAACAACTGCATCCTTATCTCTTGCGTGAGTACCCACAAGATAGCCGTAGGACTCCTCATAGCCGATGATAAACTCCTGCTCACCGCTTGCTTCGTACTTATTCATCTTGTCACCGATATACTTGAAGCCGGTGAGAGTTTCTTCAATCTGTAAGCCGAAGGCACGTCCGATATTTGCGCCAAGCTCTGAGGTAACGATAGTTTTTACAAGAGTTGACTTTTCGGAAAGAGAAGCCTTCTTCATTGTCAGCACGAAATTAACAAGAAGTGCACCTGTCTGGTTGCCTGTGAAAAGAACGTAATTATCTCCGTCCTTAACGGCGATACCTACTCTGTCGCAGTCGGGGTCAGTACCGAAAACAAGGTCGGCACCGATTTCCTTCGCCTTTTCGATTGCGATTGTAAGCGCATCCTTTTCCTCGGGATTGGGACTTCTTACCGTTGAGAAGTTACCGTCGGGCATCTCCTGCTCCTTGACTACGGTTACATTCATACCGTCAATCATACGGCGTACGGGAAGATTACCTGTGCCGTGAAGGGGTGTGTATACAATCTTAAGGTCACTCTTTTCGGTGTAAAGTGACTGCTTTTCGAGCTCCTTATAGTAATCCTCAAGCACTGCCTGACCGATATACTCTATACCCTCGTCACTGTCGGAAAACGGAATAACAGAGAAGTCTGTAATTTCGTTGATAAAGTCAATAGCCGCCTTTGCATCGTCGGTGCAGAGCTGACAACCCTTACTGTCATATACCTTGTAGCCGTTATACTCCTTTGGGTTGTGTGAAGCAGTAATCATAACACCTGCAGTACAGCCAAGATGTGCCGTTGTAAAGGAAAGCACGGGTACGGGAACGAGAGTTTCGTAAAGATAGACCTTAAAGCCGCAGGATGCAAAAATACCTGCCGCAGTTTTCGCAAAGTATGCAGAGTTATTTCTCGAATCGTAAGCAAGAGCGACCTTGATTTCACCCTCGTTTTTGCTCCTCAGATAATTTGCAAGTCCGTATGTAGCCTTACCTACGGTATATTTATTCATTCTGTTTGTGCCTGCACCCATGATGCCGCGAAGGCCGCCGGTGCCGAATGCAAGCTCTTTATAAAATCTGTCTTCAATTTCTTTTTCGTCGGTGATTGCTTCAAGCTCTTTTCTTGTTTCCTCGTCGAAGGTTAACCACTGATTGTACTTTTCTTTGTAAGACATAATATCATCTCCTAAATATATTGGCATAGTAAAGCCTATTCAATTTATTGTAACACAATTATACTTATTATACAATATTTTAATAAAAAATAACAAAGCTAAATAACAAAAAAGCACCGCAAGAAGCGGCGCCAATAAACAATAAATTATTCTTTTTGCTGTTCTTCTCTTTTCTCGTTTTTTGTCTTGAGAGCTCTTATTTCCTTGCGTAACAGCTTTATTTCATATATTCCGAAACCTGCAAGAGCAATTATTATGCCCATAATGCCGCATATAACCGCATCGGCGGCTTCAAAAGTACCCACAGCAATCGGAAGCCAACCGAAAAAGATAAAACTGATAATGCAAGCGACTGTTATTTTTAACATAAAATCAACTCCTTATGTTTGATATGATAATGCTTTCCTTTCTCCAGCTCTGTTGCACTTTAAAATGTGCTTTAATTCCTTAATTCAATTATAGTGTTTACATTTACCTTTGTCAACTCTCTTTCGCCATCATCCGTAAGTGTACACGGCAAGCCGTATCACTACGGTATTGTTTAACAAGCAGAACGGTCACCGCCGGCACATCCCTGACCGCCGTCTACTAATCCCTAATCCCTATTCCCTAATCCCTTTATTTTCCTTTTCTTATTTACATTCGCTCTCCAAAGTGCTATAATGTATATAGGCTTAGCCTAAAATTCTACAGAATGGAGAACTAATATGGGATTTTTAACAGGCAAAACAGCAATCATCACAGGTGCAGGCCGCGCAGTTTTAAGTGACGGCAGATGCGGCTCAATCGGCTACGGTATAGCAACCGCTTATGCAAAAGAGGGTGCAAACCTTGTTATCACCGGCAGAAACGTAAAAAAGCTTGAAGATGCAAAAGAAGAGCTTGAAAGACTCTACGGCATCAAGGTACTCGTATGCGCCGCAGACGTAAACGACGGAGCTGACAACGAAGCTGTTGTCGGTGGCGTTGTCAAGGCAGCTATGGATGAATTCGGCAGAATTGACGTGCTTATCAACAACGCTCAGGCTTCCGCTTCAGGCGTAAAAATAGAGGATCACACCACGGAGCAGTTTAACCTTGCTATGTATTCGGGCCTTTATGCAACCTTCTATTATATGAAAGCCTGCTACCCCTATCTTAAGGAAACTCAGGGTGCAGTTATCAACTTTGCTTCAGGTGCAGGTCTTTTCGGCAATTTCGGTCAGTGCTCCTACGCCGCCGCTAAGGAAGGCATCAGAGGTCTCAGCCGTGTTGCCGCAACAGAATGGGCAAAAGACGGCATAAATGTGAATGTTGTCTGTCCCCTTGCTTGGACAGCTCAGCTTGAAGGCTTCGAAAAGGCATATCCCGATGCATTCAAGGCCAATGTAAAAATGCCCCCCGCAGGTCATTTCGGTGACCCCGAAACAGAAATCGGACGTGTGTGCGTTCAGCTTGCAAATCCCGACTTCAAATATCTCAACGGCGAAACTCTTACCCTTGAAGGCGGTATGGGGTTAAGACCGTGATTTGAACAGCAAGTAATAAGCAGCAAGAAAAGCACCCTTAGCGGGTGCTTTCTATTCTACACGAAAAAGAGCCCCATCGGGCGCCACTTACTACTTGCTACTTACTACTATAAAAGCACCCTCTCGGGTGCTTTTATCAGTGTTCGTCATAGTGGATTGAACCGTCGTCGTGAACGTGATAGCTTGCGCCGTTCTCGTCAACGAAGGTACCGTCTGTGGGTGTGTTTACCTTGCCTGAATTGCTCAGGAAAACAGCAACGATTGCAAGAATAACAACCACAACAATAACGGGAATGAAGATATGCTTCATCTTAAGCTCTTTTTTCATTTTCATAACTCCTTATTCATTATACTAATGCCTTGATGGCATCAACTTTATCTGTTTTTTCCCACTGAACATCAAGATCCTCTCTGCCCACGTGACCGTAAGAAGCAAGCTGACGGTAAATGGGAGCACGAAGCTTGAGAGTATCAATAATAGCGGCGGGACGAAGGTCAAAGACCTTGTTTACGATTTCGGAAATCTTATCGTCGGGAAGCTTGCCGGTGCCGAAGGTATCAACCATAACGGAAACGGGCTTTGCAACGCCGATTGCATATGCAAGCTGTACCTCACACTTTGATGCAAGACCTGCGGCAACAACGTTCTTTGCAACGTATCTTGCGGCATAGGCTGCACTTCTGTCAACCTTTGTGGGGTCCTTACCTGAGAAGGCACCGCCGCCGTGACGTGAATATCCGCCGTAGGTGTCAACGATAATCTTTCTGCCGGTAAGACCGCTGTCACCCTGAGGACCACCCGTTACGAAACGGCCTGTGGGGTTAACGTAAATCTTTGTATCCTCTCTCATAAGCTCTGCAGGAATAACAGGCTTGATAACAAGCTCTGTGATGTCCTTACGAATCTGCTCAAGCGGGGTGTCTGCACTGTGCTGTGAGGAAACAACAACTGCGGTAACCGCCTCAGGTCTGCCGTTTTCATCATATTCAACAGTTACCTGACTCTTGCCGTCTGCACGAAGATAGTCGAGTGTGCCGTCCTTACGTACCTTTGTAAGCTGCTTAGAGAGCTTATGTGCAAGTGAAATGGGAAGAGGCATAAGCTCCTCTGTTTCATCACAGGCAAAGCCGAACATCATACCCTGGTCGCCTGCACCGTGAAGGTTATATGCATCCTCCTCGCCGCCTTTAAGCTCAAGTGACTTATCAACACCCATAGCTATGTCGGGTGACTGCTCGTCAAGAGCAACAAGAACTGCGCAGGTGTTGCCGTCAAAGCCCTTTGAGCCGTCATCATAGCCGATTTCGTTGATAACCTTTCTTGCAATTTTTGCTACGTCAGGCTTGTGAGTTGAGCTGATTTCGCCCATAACAAGCACCTGACCCGTTGTAACTGTTGTTTCACAGGCAACTCTTGCCTGAGGATCGTGAGCATAAATATCATCAAGGACCGCATCGGAAATCTGATCGCAGATTTTATCGGGATGGCCTTCTGTTACGGACTCTGATGTGAAAAGATGTCTTGCCATTTTATTACTCCTTTACTTTGAAATTTTTATGTTGATTAAATAATAAACGTGGGTGTTAAGTGAATAGCCTATCATCAGCAGACGGTTGTTCGCAAAATAAGACTTACTCGCTTCATTTGTAAATACCCCTCAGTCAAAATCTACGATTTTGACAGCTCCCCTTTCAAGGGAGCCTCTCTCGGGCTTATGCTTTCGGAACATCCGTTATATCAGAGTGCAATTCCGATTTCCGAATAAAAAAAGCGGTCATAGTCTGACCGCTTGAAGAAAACCTCATCTTCCGGTCACACCGCAGGATTTAGCACCTTGCAAATGCAGGTTGCCGAGCTTCTCAGGGCCTGTCCCCTCCACTACTCTTAATAAGGAAAATATTAAATTTACCGACATAGTATATCAGCTATTTTTGTTTTAGTCAATAGTTTTTATGAAAGTTTACATTTAGCTATATATGCATAAACTTTCTGAGTCTTTCAACAAGCACCTTGATGAGAGGTAAGCTCAACACCGAAAGCATTATACCCTTTATGGCATTAATTGCCGTTGCGCCCCAAACAGCCGCCCAAATTCCTGCGCTGTCAAGATTTATGCCTAAAAAATGCTTGAAGAAAAGGGGGGCTATAAAATAGTTTGCCCCAAAGCCTAAAACAAGTATTGCACAAACACCAGCCAGACTTCCGAAAGCTATACCCTTGTTGCTTTTTTCTGCCTTTGCCATTTTTCTGTATACAACACTAAAGGGCACCACATAGGCACAGCCTACAATAAAATTCATTAAATTTCCGTAACCCATCTGAGTGCCCATACCCTTGACGATGAGCTCAATAAGATTTTTCATAAGCTCAACAACAGCCGCCGGAATCGGTCCGTAAATTACACCTGCAACAAGAGCGGGCACATCGCTGAAATCAAGCTTAAGATGTGAAAGAGACGGTATCACGGGAAATTCCAGCAAAAACAGCACGAATGCCACCGCGCTGAGCATTGCAAGAATAGCCAGTCTTTCAAGAGCCTTTTGCTGTTTTTTCTTCATTAAAATCATCCTTTCGCTCAGGGAAAAAGCAAAACCCGAGGAAAATATCCTCGGGCAAAAAATACAAATAAAAATGTATCTTCTCTTCTTTCGTCCGGACTATACCGTCGGCTTCGGAATTTAACCGAATCAGCCTTGAAAGGCTCGTGGGCTTTACCACCGGTGAGGAATTACACCTCGCCCTGAAGATTTATTGTAATATTATATTAGCACTGAGACAGAGGTTTGTCAAGAAAAAAATGATGCGGACCGTCGGGGACGCCCAAAAATGATGCGGACCGTCGGGGACGCCGGTCCCTACAGTCACACCCTCGTTTCAATTACCGTAAGATTGCCTAAAATCTCAAATTCACCGAAAGAAGCAGGTACGAAAAGGCTTTCACCCTTATAGAGAGTTACACAGCTGTCGCCGTGCATAACAACGCCGTTACCCTCAAGACAAACAAGTGAAACAAAAGAGCTTTCATCGGCTGTAAGAACTGCCTTTTCTTCAATTTCAAGGCGTTTCACGGTGAATAAATCACATTTCGTCAGCAGGGTTTCACTGTACCCGTCCTTCTCGATTCTTTCGCCCATAGGTGCACCGGAGCAGTCAAGAGCCTTTGTGCTTGTAACGTCAACGGCTTTATCAATATGAAGCTCACGGGGCTTGCCGTTCTGAAGTCTGCCGTAATCGTAAACACGGTAGGTTGTGTTGGAATTCTGCTGAACCTCGGCAAGTAATATACCCTTGCAGATTGCGTGAAGGGTTCCCGCCTCAATAAAGTATATGTCACCCTTCTTAACCTTGACACGGTTTACATATTCGAGAAGTGTATTTTCTTCTATACTCTTTCTGAATTCTTCCTTGGTGATATCCTTTTTGAAGCCGTAGATGATTTCTGCGTCCTCATCACAGTCAACGATATACCAAGCCTCGGTTTTTCCGTACTCACCCTCGACCCTGAGCGCATATTCGTCATCGGGATGCACCTGAACGGAAAGGTTGTCAAGAGCATCTATGAGCTTGATAAGAATGGGGAACTCCTCAAATTTTTCACAGTTTTTGCCGAGATAGTCTTTGCCCTCATTCTTAAGCACATCGGAGAGAGTTCTGCCCTTGAAATCACCGTTCTCTATTACACTCTCACCTGCACTGTGGCAGGAAAGCACCCATGCCTCAGCCTGTCTGTCGGTGAAAGAAATCATATCAAATTCCTTTGAAAGTCTTGTACCGCCCCAGATATAGTCCTTGATTGCGGGGGTAAGCTTTAAAATTTTCATAATATTTT
>JAZSPQ010000048.1:0-3537 GCA_045537485.1 Acutalibacteraceae bacterium
ATACAGCTACATTCAGCAAGCATTGAAAAGAAATCGTAAAAATCAAGCCTTGCGGCATCAACGTACTTCACTCCCCCATCGGTCATAAAGTACATTCCCTTTATTCCGTCACCTGCATAGTCAGTAACAAAATATGCCTCACCCGACTTCTTGATTTCACCTATAAAGCCGTAAAGATCATCTTCTTCGGTGAAGGTACACTTCACGCTTTCCTTTTCCTCTGTGGGAATTTCTATTTTATCTCTTGTAAGTCCGAGCTTTTCAATAATGCCGAACATCTCGAGATTTACAAGCATTTTTATTGCCTTTGAAACATCGCCCTGACCGATAATATAATCCTGCATATTGAGTGAAACGGGTGCCTCAAGGCAGATTGTACCTAAGGTACGGCTGAGATATGCGCTGTCCTTGCCTGCTTCTAATTTATCGTGTACACCCTTCTTTATATCAAGCTCGTCAAGGTGCTCATAGATATAGTCAATACTGCCGTATTTACTTATAAGGTCACCTGCGGTTTTCTGACCGATGCCTGCAACACCGGGAATATTGTCGGAGGAGTCACCCATAAGCGCCTTGATTTCAATCATACCCTGGGGCTCAACACCGTATTCCTCCATAAGCTTTGCTTTGTCGTAGGCTGTTGTGACCGCCTTGCCCATTTTGGTGGCGGTGAGAAGTACGGTTGTATTGTCGCTGATAAGCTGAAGAGAGTCTCTGTCTCCCGTGGCGATGAAGCATTTATCCTCACCCTTACACTGTGCGGAAAGAGTACCTAAAATATCATCCGCCTCATAGCCCTCTTTTTCGACTATTTTATAGCCGAGAGCTACAAGAAGCTCCTTGAGTACGGGCATCTGACTGCGAAGCTCATCAGGCATACCCTTTCTGCCCGCCTTGTATTCTTCGTACATCTTATGACGGAAGGTAGGCGCTTTAAGGTCAAAGGCAACGGCAACGCAGTCAGGCTCACATTCCTGACGAAGCTTTATGAGTATATTGAGAAAGCCGTATATGCCGTTTGTAAACTGTCCGTCCTTTGTGGTGAGAAGCTTTATGCCGTAAAAGGCTCTGTTGACGATACTGTTACCGTCGATTACAAGAAGTTTCATCGTGTCACCTTCTGTCACATATTTTCTCTTACTATATTGAAAGCAAGCTCTTCCAACTGTTCAACACTCTCAAGCATACCCACCTGCTGACGGTATGCCGCCGCACCGTGTATGCCTTTTATATACCAAGCGGCGTGCTTTCTCGCTTCACGGATACCGATACGCTCACCCTTGTATTCACATATCTTTTTTATATGCTCTACCATTACTCTCATTCTTTCACTTACGGGCGGCTCGGGCAAGATAACCTCGTGCTCAAGGTATGCGGTTATCTGGCTGAATACCCAAGGTCTCCCCAAGGCTCCCCTGCCTACCATAAGATAGTCACAGCCTGTTTCCTCTATCATCTGCGCCGCAGTGATACCGTCAATGATGTCACCGTTGGCTATAAGAGGAATGCCGATATTTTTCTTGACCTCGGCTATCATTCTGCGGTCTACGGGAGGTGCATACATCTGCTGACGTGTTCTTCCGTGAAGAGTAACCGCCGCCATACCTGCTCTTTCTGCCCTCTGAGCAAATTCAATGCAGTTTATACTGTCCGCATCCCAGCCGAGACGGAATTTCACCGTGACGGGAATGTCAACCGCCTCTTTAACCGCACGCATTATCTCTTCAGCGAGCTGAGGATTTTTCATAAGAGCACTTCCGCCGCCGTTACCTGCAATCTTAGGTGCAGGGCAACCCATATTTATATCGATAACATCAGGCTTATAGCTAAGACAGCTCACTGCGCTTTCAGCCATAATTTTCGGGTCACTGCCGAAAATCTGTGCTGCCGCAGGTCTTTCCTCATCGGAAAGATATAAAAGCTTTTTGCTCTTTCTGTCGCACATCGTAAGCCCTTTGCTCGACACCATTTCGCTGACAACATAGGTCGCACCGTAGCGTACACAAAGCTCACGGAAGGCCCTGTCAGCAACACCTGCCATAGGAGCAAGAGATGCAGAGCGTGAATTTATTTCTATATTTCCTATTTTCATCTGTAATCCTTACTTTTCAAGGTGGGCATAAATCTTTTCCCAGATTTTTTCATCCTGCTCGGTTATTTTATCCCAATCGTAGCTGTTTCTGAAATTCTCACGGTTTTCAGCCGAATCGAAATAATCACCCTTAAGCTTATCCGAATATTCCTTGAACATTTCACCGCTGAGCTTAACTGCCCTTTCGGTGTAGTTGGGATTGTGATTTTTGCCGCTTACCTTTAAAAATTCAATATTATCCTTGCCGGAAAGAGATGCTTTCATCACGTCGAAGTGTTTTTTGCAGTTTACGGTTTTATCGTCCCCGGAGTGAATGATAAGAGCCTTTACGCTACTGTTTTTAAGAGTATCTATCGCATTAAGCCTTGCAAATTCAGGCTCCTTCGCCGTTTCCTCAAGATAAAACCTTTTATAGAACACCGATAAGAACTGCTTTAGCACCGCTTCAAGGCTTATAAAGCCCGACATGGCAACAATGTGGCTCACCTCGGGGTGAAGAGCGCAGATATTAAGCGTTGAAAAAGCACCCCAGCTATGGCCTATAACGGAAATATCGAGTCCCTTATATTTTTCATCAGCCTTAAGGGAGTTTATACAGTCGTTAAGGTCGATAAGAGAGTGAAGAAAGCCGCCTGTTGTATCACCGCCCGACTTCATACAGCCCGTATGGTCATAGGAAAGCACTCTGTAGCCCTTACGGCAGAGCATTTCAATTTCCTTCATATAGCCTGTGTGACCTGAGCCCATACCGTGGTCGAAAATGATAAGTCTGTCGGGATTATAGCCCTCGTAGGAGTAAAATCCGCCCACGAGGTTATGCCCGTCCTTTGATTTGAAGGTGTAATCCTCCTTGTTAAGTCCGGGAAAATCCTTTTCGGTGAAATAATAGAGTATGCCTTGATCGTCTGCACGGTTATAGAGCATCGCATCAAGCATTTTTCTTATGAATTTATAAATCATCTCAAAACCTCAATCATTCTGTCGGGGAAGTTACCTATAAGGCTGTCAACGCCCCACTTGCTGAGTTTTTCAATATCAGCGTATTCGTTTACTGTCCATGTGTTTATCTCACAGCCTGCTTCGTGCATTTCCCTGATTACCTCTTCACTTAAGGAAACGTGCCAGGGATGGCAACACTGTACATTTCTTTCGGCAGTGTACTTGCCGAAATCGTAAATCCAGTCGCCCGTAAGGAAGCCTCTCTTGATTTCGGGTGCGATTTCCTCGCAGCGCTTAACTGTGAAGTGATTGAAGGAGGAGAAAATAATCTTATCGCTAAGACCGAATTCTCTTACCATATCTATTACTCTCTTTTCAATGGTGGGATATTCGTATACACCTGTCTTAAGCTCAATGTTTGTGATAATAGGAGTATCCTTTACAAGCTCAAAGTATTCTCTTAAGGTAGGAATACCGCAAAAGCCGTATACACCTCTGAAGGTGGC
>JAZSPQ010000108.1:0-33295 GCA_045537485.1 Acutalibacteraceae bacterium
GGGATAATTCTCACCGCGGTGGTTTTTGTATTTACTACACCGATAGCCGCTTCGTCGGCAATAATTGCTGAAAGTGTTTCTGCCGAGGTGTCACCGGGTACGGCAATCATATCAAGACCTACCGAGCATACGCAGGTCATAGCCTCTAATTTATCAAGGGTAAGAGCATTCTTGAGAGCCGCCTCAATCATACCTTCATCCTCACTGACGGGAATAAATGCGCCTGAAAGTCCGCCGACATGGTTACTTGCCATAACGCCGCCTTTTTTGACCGCATCATTTAAAAGAGCAAGTGCGGCGGTTGTGCCGTGAGTGCCGCAGACCTCAAGACCCATTTCCTCAAGTATTCTTGCAACACTGTCGCCCTTTTCAGGTGTGGGTGCAAGGGAAAGGTCAACTATACCTGAAGGTACGCCCAGTCTCTGCGAAGCCTCGGAGGCAACGAGCTGACCCATACGGGTGATTTTGAAGGCAGTCTTTTTGATTGTCTCTGCAACAACATCGAAGGGCTGCCCCTTGCACTTTTTGAGTGCGTGATGAACAACACCGGGGCCGCTTACGCCGACATTTATTACACACTCGGCTTCGCTCACGCCGTGGAAGGCACCTGCCATAAAGGGATTATCCTCAACGGGGTTTGCGAAAACAACAAGCTTTGCGCATCCGAAGCCGCCCTTATCAGCAGTAAGGTCTGCAGTCTTTTTGATAATTCTGCCCATAAGAGCAACTGCATCCATATTGATACCGGCCTTTGTGCTTGCAACTGAAACAGAAGCGCATACTCTTTCCGTTGAAGCAAGAGCTGAGGGTATTGAATTGATAAGGTTGATGTCACCCTTGGTCATACCCTTATGTACGAGAGCGGAAAAGCCGCCGATAAAGTTAACGCCGACTGTTTTAGCCGCCTTATCGAGTGCAACTGCAATAGGTGTATAGTCCGTCTGCTTGCAGGCAGCGGCAACTATACCGATAGGTGTTACGGAAATACGCTTATTGACAATAGGAATACCGAACTCCTTTTCAATGTCCTCGCCGACTTTTACAAGGTCCTTTGCGAGGGTGGTGATTTTGTTGTAGATTTTGTCTGCAGTGACATTTACGTCATCACTGCAGCAATCAAGAAGTGAGATACCCATTGTAATGGTTCTCACGTCAAGATGCTGATGGTCAATCATATTTATTGTGGAAAGAATTTCTTTCTGGCTGTGCATATTCTTTCCCCCTTAGATTCTGTGCATTTTATCAAAGATATCTTCTCTCTGAATACGGATAACAAGACCCATTTCCTCGCCCTTCTTTGCAAGTGCATCGCTTACATCTGCAAAGGCTACGGTGCTCTCGGTCAAGTCAACGAGCATTGTCATGGTGAAAAAGCCGTCCATAACTGTCTGGCTGATATCGAGAATGTTTATTTTTCTTTCGGCAAGAAGGGTACAAACTGCGGCGATAATGCCTGTTGTGTCTTTGCCGATAACGGTGATAATTGCTTTCATTGTTTTTCAATCCTTTAGTGTATTAAATTATATATCTATATTTTAATCAATATGGTGAAAATGTCAAGGGCTTTGAGAGGGATTGGGGTGACTAGGGAATAGGTAATAGGGAATAGGTGAGGTCGCGGGGTGGCGGAGCTGTATCGGTTTATGTTCCTTTCCGCGGAAGGAGGTTTTGTGCAGCAGTTAAGTGGTAGATTGTAACTTGCCGTCCCTGAAAGGGAAGGGGGACCGCTTGCGGTGGAAGGGTTCAACCACCTCTACCATAAAATACACCTGCCCGTCAGGCTGTCACGGACGGCCAATGGCCGCCCCTACTCCCTATTCCCTTTATTTCAATTTTCCCTTGACCTTATCCGTCTTAACTGCTACAATATCCCCATAACAAATAAAGGAGAAAACACCATGCTTAAAAAAGACACCTTTGCTCCCCGCCCGCCCATGGGTTGGAACAGCTGGGACTGTTACGGTGCCGCAGTAAATGAAGAGCAGCTTCTCGGTAACGCTCAGTATGTTGCCGATAATCTTAAGGATTACGGCTGGGAATACATAACCTGCGACATTCAGTGGTATGAGCCCAAGGCGGTCAGCAATTTCTATAACAATTTCACCGAACTTTGTATGGACGAATATTCACGTCTTATACCTGCCGAAAACCGCTTTCCCTCTTCGGCAAACGGCGTGGGCTTCAAGGCTATTGCAGATAAAATTCACGCTATGGGCTTAAAGTTCGGTATACATATTATGAGAGGTATTCCCCGTCAGGCTGTACATCAGAATACTCCCGTCAAGGGCACTGACCGCACCGCAAGAGATATCGCTCACGGCTTTTCTCTTTGTCTGTGGAACACGGATATGTACGGTGTGAGAAGCTGTGACGGCGCTCAGGAATATTACAACAGTATATTTGAGCTTTACGCCTCATGGGGTGTTGACCTTGTTAAGGTTGACGACATCGCAAACACCGAATTCAAGCCTCACGACCCCTATAGTGCAAGAGAAGAAATTGAAATGATAAGAAAGGCTATTGATAACTGCGGCAGAGCTATGGTGCTTTCGCTTTCACCGGGGCCTGCGGTTATAAACGAAGCCTTCCACCTTTCACAGAATGCTAATATGTGGCGTATGACAGGTGACTTCTGGGATCATTGGAGTAAGCTCTATGCAATGTTTGAGCGTTGCGAAAAGTGGGCTCCCCATGTAAAGACCGGCTGTTGGCCTGACTGTGATATGCTCCCCCTCGGAAAAATCAGCAAAACCTGCACCTGCCTGGGTGACCGTGACAGATATACAAGCTTCACCCACGACGAGCAGAAAACCATGCTCACTCTATGGTCAATTTTCCGTTCACCTCTTATTCTCGGCGGTGAGCTTCGCGAAAACAGACCCGAAGACCTTGAGGTTATCACAAACCGTGACATTCTTGAAATCAATCAGTATTCAAGCGGAAATGAGCAGATTTTCAGACACAGAAACGAAGCGGCATGGAAATGCACCGACAAAAACGGCAACCTTGTTATTGCTCTTTTCAATACCTCCGACGAAGAAAGAGAGGTTTCTGCCAATATATCTGCATACGGCTATGAAAAAGCATACAAGGCAACTGAGCTCTGGACTAAAGAAAAGACAGAATTCAGCGACACTGTAAGCACCGTAATCAGACCCCACGCAACAGTCATTTACCGTCTCGAGGTTACAGAATGATTGGTATAGTTGATGTTGGCGGCGGTATGCGTGGTGTATATTCAAGCGGAGTTTACGATTATCTTATGGATGAGGGAATTACCGTAGACCTTTGCATAGGTGTTTCCGCAGGCTCGGCTAACCTTATAACCTACCTTGCAGGTCAGAAGGGCAGAACACTTGAATTTTACCGCGAATACCCGAAAAGAAAGGAATATATGAGCTTTGATAATCTTTTTAAAAAGGGCTCATATATCGGTCTTGATTATATTTATTCCACCTTAAGCAATCAGGGCGGCGAGAATCCTCTTGATTTCACAAAAGCTCTCAGCTCACCTATGAAATATCTTGCCGTGGTGACAAATGCCCAAAACGGCAAAGCGGAATATTTTTCAAAAGAGGATATGAAGCTTGACGATTACACCGTTCTTAAAGCAAGCTGCTGTATGCCCGGTGTGTGTAAGCCCGTTGAAATGGGCGGCAGGCTTTATGTAGACGGCGGTGTTGCAGACCCTGTCCCCGTGGAAAAAGCCTTTGAAATGGGGTGCGACAGGGTTATCCTTGTGCTGACCAAGCCCCGTGAAGACTACTGCTCCCCTCTTTTTGCCACAAAGGTACTGTCAACAAGGCTCAGAAAATATCCCGAGGTGCTTTCGCTTATGAAAGATATGCACACCCGTTGTAAAGAGATATTTGACAAAATCGCACAGTGGGAAAAGGAAGGTAAGGTGCTTGTTATTGAGCCTTCTGAGCTTTATGGTATGACAACGCTCACCACAGACAGAGAGCCTATAGAAAAGCTTTATGAGCTGGGATATCGGGACGCTGAAAAAATAAAAGAATTTCTTAAAACCGATGAATAAAACAGATAACCCGTCAGGAACTACCCCGACGGGTTTGTTTTATTGTGTGTGATTAATGATACTCAGGCAGCCAGTCCTTATGGGCTTCGAGAAGCTCGTCAACCATAGCGTAGATATCCTTGATATTAAGCTCGCCGCCGGTTAAGGGATCCATCATTGCCGCATTGTAAATATACTGCTTTTCCTGTGTTGCGGCAGCCTTGACAGTGAGAAGCTGAGCAAAAATATTGCTTGAGTTCATAGCGGCAAGCTGTAAGGGAAGCTCACCCATATAGCAGGGTGTGATGCCGTTTGCATCAACAAGGCAGGGCACCTCAACGCATGCATCTGCGGGAAGATTGGGAATAAGGCCGTTATTAAGAACGTTGCCGCCGATTTTATAGGGCTTATTGGTAACGATGGCTTCCATAATATAGGATGCGTATTCCTCAGAACGCGTGTGTGTGATTTTGCCGTCTGCAAGAATCTCATTCTTTTGCTTTTCCCAGCCTTCAATCTGATTTACACAGCGTCTGGGATATTCATCAAGAGGAATGTTGAACTCCTCGATCATTTCAGGGTATCTTGTCTTTATGTAGAAGGGGTTGTATTCAGCATTGTGCTCACTGCTTTCGGTGCAGTAATAGCCCAGCTTATCTATGTAGTCAAAACGTACCATATCCTCGTGTTTTTCTCTGAGATTCTTTTCCTTCGCTCTCTTTTTTATCTCGGGATAAAGGTCGTTGCCGTCCCTGTCGTAAATTTCAAGAAGCCACGCCATATGGTTTATGCCTGCTATGCGGTCTACTCTGCCATCAATTTTATCTTCCATACCAAGCTTTTTGAGAAGATCCTTTGAACAGCCCTGAACACTGTGACAAAGTCCCACCGTCTTGATTTTTGTGTGACGGAGCATATATCCCGTAAGCATTGCCATGGGATTTGTATAGTTAAGGAATTATGCATTGGGGTAGACCTCTTCCATATCGTCGGCAAATGCCTTCATAACGGGAATTGTACGAAGTGCACGCATAATACCGCCGATGCCCATAGTGTCGGCTATCGTCTGACGCAGACCGTACTTCTTGGGAATTTCAAAATCGGTAACGGTGCAGGGCTCATAACCGCCCACCTGAATTGCATTGACAACAAAATCTGCTCCGCGTAAAGCATCCTTTCTGTTTTCTTCACCGAGGAAGGTAGTAATCTTACCGCGTCCTTCATTTACGTTTTTATTGATTGCGCTCAGAATAATCTCAGATTCCTCAAGTCTTTTGGCATCGATGTCATAAAGAGCGAATTCACTCTCGCAAAGGCTCGGTGTACACATACAGTCGCCGATAACATTTCTTGCAAAAATAGTGCTTCCTGCACCCATAAATGTAATTTTCATATAATCTACCCCTTGAATATTTTTTTGCTGTTTGGTAATATAAGAGTAGCATAACTTAAAACGAATTACAATAGAGATTAAAAAAATTCAGTTAAACGGAGAAGCATTATGAAGGATCTTAAATTTTATGTTATGGCAGACCCCCATTTTTTTGCCTCTGAGCTTGGTTGCAGCGGTGAGGAATATGATAATTTTATGCACTATGAACAGAAGTGCTTTGCAGAAACGGAGAGCATCAATAAAAGTGTTTTTGAGTTTCTTAAAAAGGCAGACGAAGCAGATATAGTTCTTATTGCAGGTGACCTTATCTTCAACGGCGAAGCAAAGAGTCACAAGGGCTTTTTAAAGCTTCTCTACTCTCTTAAGGAAAGCGGCAAAAAGATTTATGTTGTCACCGCCGACCACGATTTCAAGTGGAATGAAGGCGACACCTTTGCCTTTGGTGAGAACGGCAGATATTCACCTGAAAGAACCCAAAGACATGAGCTTTCGGAGCTTTATAGGGATTTCGGCTTTGGTGATGCCATAGCCATTGATAAGGAGCATCTTTCTTATGTGGCTCAGCTCGGCGACGGCGTAAGACTTCTTGCCATAAACTGCGACTTCAAAGAGAAGGGCAAATATTATTTTAAGGATGAGCAGTGGGATTGGATAAAGAAGCAGGCAGAAAAAGCCCGTGAGGATGGGCAGACAATGATTGCCATGTGCCACTATCCCATTCAGCCGGGACAGCCCCTTTTTTCGCTCATTTCACCGATGATTATAAAAGATGCCCACAAGTTTGCCTGCTTCCTTGCCGATAATGGCGTGCCCTTGATTTTTACGGGTCATATGCACAACCAGAGCATAAATTTACTCCAAACTGAAAAAGGGAATAAAATCTTTGAAGTAACAACCGGCTCTGTCATAGCTGACCCCGCCTTTATCAGACTTGTCACTCTGAGTGAAAACAAAGCTCAGATAAAAAGTATTCCTACACCTGACTTTGAATGGAACACTGAAGGAAAAAGCTGTAAGCAGTATCTTTCAGATATGTTCGACAGAATGATAGTCAATGTTCTTACGGATATGAGAGATGACACTAAGAGAGCAATGGATAAATTCCATCTTGATGATAAGGGAGCAACAAAGAAAATCCTTCATCTGGCAGGTAAGTTCATCTGCTCGGTCAAGGTAGGTACAATGGCAAAGCTCCTGTTTATAAAGTGCGATAAGAGCATTAAGAAAACAAGAGTTCTTGACTATGCCACAGAGCTTGTAAGAGGCGCCTTTGAGGGTAATCAATCCTTCACCGAGGGCACTCCCAAGGGTGATGTTTGGCTCAGACTTCTCAAGAGAATCAGACCTATCCTCAAAAAGGTTGATGTAAAGGGCTGGGACGGTGAAAAGGCAGACCTTTATGACATCTTAAAGAACACTGCAGGCAATTATGATATTGATGACTATGACACAGTTATTGAATGGTAAAAGCTGAAAAAGGGGCTATAAAAAAAGTGCAGACCGCATAAAATAAGATAAATAAAGGGTTTCTTATGGAATAACAGTCCAAAGAAACCCTTTTAAAGACTAAAAATTATGAAAACAAGGCAAAAACAATGTTTTGCGTTTTATGCTATGAAACAAACCTCGCCCTCGGAGTACCTTCGTACGCCGTCGGGTTACCAAAAATAAAGCGAAAGCTTTATTTTTGCTCGGTTTGTCCATTCTGCGCATTTTTTCACGCCCCTAAAAAGGAGCTGTTAAAAAACTTTCGTTTTTTACAGCTCCTTTTTTATCTGACCTTATCCGTAAACATTCTGAAAAGAGGCAAACAGGAGGAAAAGAACTTCATATAGCTCTGACAGTAGTCAGCGCTCTCTCTGTTTCTCTTGCATCCTCCGCCGCGGCAGATTTTAAGAAAACGGCAATCTCTGCACTTTTCAGGCATCGGTATGCTTTCTTTTATGAAAGCTGTTGCCTTTTCGCTCTTTGCCATTTTTTCAAGGCTGTTTTCATTTATATTGCCTAAAAGCCACTCGTCGGTGCAGTAAAAGTCGCAAGGATAAATATTTCCGTTACCTTCGGCAACAAACTGATGGGTACAGTGTCCCATAAGTCCGCACTGCTCAGGTCTTTGACCCAAATACATTCTCACCCAGTTGTCAAACTGTCTTACGCTCATATAGTTGCCTCTCATAAAGTCCTTGACATAGAGGTTGAATATGCGTATGAGAAAATCCGAATATTGCTCAGGTGTCATATAAAGCTCACTCTGAGTGTTATCCCCCATTGGTCTGAGACAGGGAATAAACTGAATATAGTGAAAGCCCTCTTTGCGAAAGTGCTTATATATTCTCTCTGCATTTTCGGCACAGAAACCCGTAAGCACTGTCAGAATATTAAATTCAACACCGTACTTTTCAAAAAGCTTTGCTGCTTTCGTTATCTTGTAATAGGAATTCTGCCCGTTGGCATCAACACGGAATTTGTTGCCCTCATAGTCACCGTCAAGGCTGAGACCCACAAGAAACTTTTTCTCACGGAAAAACCTTGCCCATTCAGCATCAACAAGGGTGCCGTTGGTCTGAATTGAGTAATAAATCTCAGACCTTTTGGTGTTGTATTTTTCTGCAAGAGCGGTGAAGCTTTTGAAATAGTCTATGCCCGCAATAAGAGGCTCGCCGCCCTGAAAAGCGAAGGCAACTGAACAGCCGTCGGCAAACTCAAAGGCGCTTTTTATCAGGTTTTCAGCGGTGCTTTCATTCATAACACCAAGAGAAAACACATCTCTATGAGCTGCCACGTCACAGTAAAAGCAGTATTTGCACCTGAGATTACAAAGTGACGAGGCAGGCTTTATCATTATGGAAAGTGCAGGCATTATTTAATAATACCTCTTCTGTTGGTCTTAAAGTCCTTCTGGATTCCCTGAAGCTCCTCATTCATCTTTTCGGAAAACTCGGGATAAACAACTGTGCGGTTGTAGTTTTCCTGATAGTCGTCGGAAAGGATGTGGAGCCAGTTTTTACGGCTCTTATCAAAGAAGGCTGAGTTGTCGTTTGGAGCCTTATCGAAATACTTGAAGGTGATGTATTCGTTATCGTTAAGCACTGCATAATCGTAGTCGGGATACATCTTCTTTACGCTTTCTGCGGTAACTGTGTACTGAATAGCCTTGATATCCTCGCGCTTCATGTGAAGAATGGGATGCTCTGCAGTATGTACCGGTGTATCGTTTTCAATAACAGGTACAAAGGAAACACCGTCGATAACTCTGTCGGTGGGAAGATAGTTTTCGGTACCGCCTTCACCCGTAATGCCGCAAAGCTCAACAAGTGTGGGAAGGAAGTCAACAAAGGTTGCGCTGTTTTCTCTTGTGCCACCCTGTTCAAAGAGTCCGTTGTTGTTATCCCAACGAATCATAAAGGGCACCTTCTGTCCGCCTTCATAGGGAAGGTACTTAGCACCGCGAAGATCTGCGGTTGAACCTTCAAGAGCGGGACCGTTATCGCTTGTGAAGATGATGATTGTATCTTCAAGTACGCCAAGCTCTTCCATTGTTGCAAAGAGCTCACCAAGATAGGTGTCAAATTCGGTTACGCAGTCAACATATGTACCCATACCGCTTGTGCCGTCAAAATCGTCGCCTGCAAAAACGGGACCGTGAGGCCAGGGAGTTGCATAGTAAGCAAAGAAGGGCTCGTCACTGTTTGTAACGGTTTCTGTAATCCAATTCGTAATTTCACCGTGAATCCATTCGGTGAGCTTGCTCTGATCCTTCTTGCCGTTTTCATCTCTGAGCTCGTCCTGACCGTGAACGATTTCATATTCGCCGCCCTGTTCACGAACGTGATAGAAGGCGTACATATCATTTACGTGGTGGCTGCCGTAGAAGTAATCGAAGCCCTGATTTGTGGGAAGATACTCACCATAGTCACCGAGATGCCACTTGCCGAAGGCTGCCGTGTTGTAGCCTGCGTTCTGGAATACCTCTGCGATTGTAATTTCATCACCGAGCATACCGTCAACATTGTTACCCATTTCAAAGGAGTTATAAATTCTTGTCTGTGCAAAGCTTGCCTTTGTCTGAACAGTGGGATAAATAACGTTATCTGCATAGCCTCTGTAGGGATAACGTCCTGTAAGAGCAGCAAAACGTGCAGGTGAACAAACAGAATAGCTTGAATAGAAGTTTTCAAAATTAAGGCCGTTTTCACCGATTGAATCGATATTGGGAGTTTCATAAATCGAGCCGTTGAGACCGATGTCACCGTAGCCAAGGTCGTCCATCATAATAACAAGTACGTTAGGCTTACCTTCGGTGTTTTCATCAACGCCGTCAAGATATTTATCGTGACCCTCCCAGAGTCTCTGTGTAACGGGCTTTGTTCTTACATTCATAAAAAGCACCTGATAAACCGAAGCACCCATAAGAAGAATTGAAAGAGCAAAAGAGAATACACTCTTGAGCTTTATCTTTTCGCACTTTTTCTTTGAAACAAGAAAAAGTGCAACAAGCACAACAATCATGGGCAGAGACAGAAGGATGTTACCTAAAAGTCTTGTGAAGAAATTGCCTTCACCTGACATGAATGAATGTGCGGCGCTTGACCAGCCTGCGGTACCGTCAGCGATAAATGCACCGAAGCCTGCATCTGCACCGAAGATAACATGAAACAGAATTATACCGAGAAGTGATGCACCGTAGCCGATAAGCATGGGAGCATAGACCTTTTTCTTTGCAATAAGGGAAATTAGAATCACTGCCGAAACAATGCAGCAGTAAAGAGCACATACCAAAGTAACAAGATTAAGCCTTGTTATGAGCTGTACGACAGCAACCAGAATACCTATAGCCATAACAACAATCGGCGTAATTTTTTTGGATGTGTCGAGAGAAAACTTGTTTTCCATTATAATTCCTCCGTTTTTGCGTCCTAAAGGACACTATTTGTATTATATACATAGGGTAATTATAACCTAATTTTTACAGTTAGTCAATGTTTATAAGACATAATAACAGAAATAGCCGCCATACCTTTTTTTCGGGTATGACGGCTGAAAATTTTTTATTTAATTTTAATAGCCTTTGCTGTGCTGTAATCGCCGTAAACATAACCGCTGTCGGTTTTTGTATAGGTTCTTACCTTGAAGTAGTAGGTCTTGCCGCTTGTAAGGCTCGTTACCGTAAGAGATGTTGCATTTGCCTTTGCGTTGCCGAATCTCTTGTAGGTACCGTCCTTGCTTGTGCTGTACCATACCTGATAACCGCTTTCACCGCTGACGTTATTCCACTTAACCACTGCCTTTGTCTTGCTTGAGGAGCTTACGGTAATTGAGGGAGTCTTTGTTTTTGTTGCCGTTTCAATTATGATATTCTGCTTACTGTAATATACGTTATTAAGCTTTGATCTGCCGTAGGGAATCACCTTATAGGTGTATTTTGTGCCTGCGGTAAGCTCCTTATCAGTATAGCTTGTTGCGGTTGTTGTCTTTATCCTCTTGTAGGAATCACTTACATTGTCATAACGGTAAACAACATAGCCGGCTGCACCGTCTGCCTTATCCCATGTGAGCTTGACTGATGTTGTTGTCCGAGTAGCTTTTATGGTCTTTGGTGCGGCGGGACGGATGTAGAAATATACAGATTTATAACCGTAGTAATCGCCTATGAGATCCACATTAATGGTGTATCTTCCGATACCGCTTCTGCTTGAAGAAATAGTGAGCTTATAGTCAACATTCTTTACAAGCTGATTACCCTCGGAATCCTTAACTGTTACCTTGGGCGTTCTGTTTTTGCCGTTATAAACATAATTGGTGGTTGAGAGAGTGACGGAAGCAACCTTAGGAATGGTTGTTTCTCTTCTGTCTGCGCAGTAAATACATTCTTCAATCTTATAGCCTTCCTCTTCGAAGGTTGCCTTATTAATGCTTTCGGCAGGGTCACCGTCACCGAGGTAACCTATATATTTGTAGTCATGTTTATCATAAGAAATGAGAACCTCGTGACCGCTTATCCATGCATCGCAGGTTTCGCAGTATTCACCTGCAGTATAGCCGTAGGAACCGCAGGAGGGCATAACGTACTTCATTTTCTCGGTAGTGTGTTCACTTTCGATATGTACGCTGATTTCTTTATTATCAATAAGCTTCTTTAATTTGTCACCAAGCTTAACCCCAGCCCACTGCTCTGATGAGCCTGCATAAATAATTGACTCAAAGGCTCTGTCACTAAAGAAAGAACCGACGTCAAGTGTCTTTACACTTACGGGAACATATACGTACTTAAGACCTGTGCAGGGGCTGTTAGAAATTTCAATATTCTCTACGCCTTCGTTGAAAACTACCTCTTTGAGAAGCTTGTGTACACCTATCTGGCTATAGGGCTCACCGCTTTCAAGAATATCATTCATATCACAAGACTTTAAGCTTCCCGGAATAACAAGCTCTTCTATTCTTTCAGCCGCATCGTCAAAGACACCCCAGCCGATTTCTTCCAGGCTTTCGGGAAGGTTGATTTCTTCTATAGCTCTGCAGTTAGCAAATGCCATAGGCTCAATTATCTTAAGACCTTCATTGAAAACAACCGTTTCAAGGTTTTCACAATAGCAAAATGCAAACCAATCAATAAGTTCCGTGCCTGACGGTAAAACTATTTTTGTTGCATCGACACCGTAAAAAGACTCTTCGCCTATCTTTGTTACCTTTTTGCCGTCAAATTCTTCGGGAATAATTACTGTCTCCTCATTTCCGATGTAAGCCGTAATCTCAACCGTATCGTTTTCCAATATTCTGTATTTGTAATAACCGTCGGTTATTTCACCTGCTGCAGATGCGCTCACAGTGAAAATAATTGCGAAAATTGCAACGAGGCATAAAAGCATTAAAAATCTTTTTGTTTTTTTCATAATAAGACCTCCCTAAAAGTTTTTCAGGTTATTTTACCCTTCGTTTTTATTATAGATGATATTTATGCAGTTGTCAATTAATGACAGTTAATACCTGATTATAAAAGCACTCAAATCACCCGTCAACCTTGCATTTTTAAGTATAGCAAAACATTTATAACCTGTCAAGTGTCATTAATAACATTTCAAGTTGTCGCAGATTTCTTTTTTCAAGGTTATACTATTATAGGGTGATAATATGAATAACAACCACAAGACAAAATACAAGCTGCTGGGTCTGAATATTGCTTATTACCGCAAGGCAGCGGGTATATCACAAAGCCAGCTTGCAGAAAAAATCAATATCAGCCGCACCCATATGAGCAGAATCGAAACCTCAGAATGTGCCGTTTCTCTTGATGTTATTTTTGATATATGTGAGGCGCTGCAAATCACACCTAAAGAATTATTTGATTTCAGACAGTAAGACAGACTCTCTATTTTAAGTGTCTGTCTTTTGTTATTTTTCTCTATACAAACACTTTTGTTTGTGCTATTATATTATCAGCAGATTCAGGAGGTGGATTTATGGGCTTCATCCTTTGTGAGGATATTCTGTCCCTTGAGGGAAAAATCAAAAAGCTGGCTTTCAGTGAGCTGAAAAATAAAAGCTTTGAGTTTGTGAAAATCTCCGCCCGACCCTTTCAGAGCAAAAAGGGACTTATGTGGCAGCTTGAAAAACATAGAAACAATCAGGTTTTTCACGAAAATATGAGTCAAAAGGACTTCCTACTATGGCTTGAGGGTACGGCAAAAAATGTTTTCCGTCAGTGCTGTCTTACCGCAGAGGGCACAACAGTGCACTATACTATCTTTGATGATAAGATTAAAAGGAAGGTAACGGGCAACGCCGTCAAAACCGCTGTGCAAAGCCATAACAAGGAAAAGGAATACATCTTAAAGCAGGGTGAAAACATCCCTGCCCTTGTGGACTTAGGAGTTTTCAGCAGTGACTTTAAGATTATTAGAAGCAAGTATGACAAATATAAACAGATAAACAGGTTTATAGAGATTGTTGACGACGCTTTTTCTAAGCTTAACAAAGACAGTGTGACCATTCTCGATTTCGGCTGCGGAAAAAGCTATCTGACCTTCATAATTTATCACTATTTCACCGTAATAAAGGGTATTAAGGCGACTGTTCTCGGCTATGACCTGAAAGAGGATGTTGTAAAGCACTGCAACGAAACAGCAGAAAAATACGGCTATAATGGGCTTAAATTTTATGTCAACGATGTTACCAAGGGTGAGCTTTATAAAGGAGATGTGGATATGGTTATCACTCTTCACGCCTGCGACATTGCAACGGACTATGCACTCTATCACGCAATAAGCCATAAGGTACCTCATATATTTTCAGTGCCCTGCTGTCAGCACGAAATAAACAGCAGCATACATAAGGGCGGCGACTTTGACCTGCTTCTTTCTCACGGACTTATAAAAGAGCGCTTTTCAGCCCTTCTCGCCGACAGCATAAGAGCGGATATTCTGAAAAAATGCGGCTATGAGGTGGATGTTATTGAGTTTGTGGACTTTGCCCACTCACCGAAAAATCTTATGCTTCGCTGCAAATTAAAAAAGCCCCTTTCGCCTGACCTTTCAGACATTCAATCACTTATGAACACATACGGCTTTAATCAAAAGCTTTATGAGCTGATAAAAAAGGAAGGAGAATAAATATGAGCATTATCGCAAAAGCAAAGAACTTCTTATCCGGCGCAAAAAGCCAATGGAGCACCCCTGCCGAAGGCAAGTATGTCCCCTATAAGGAAGTTGCCGCCTATTCCCTTTGCGGCACCGGCGTTTATTTCATCACCTCTCTTGTGGGTCTTATCTCAATGAACGCAAGCAGTATGCTTGTGGGTGCGGCTATAGGCCTTAAGGCAGTTGATCTGCAGACTCTCAATGTGCTCAGCACCCTTGTAATTCTGCTTATCGCTCCCACAAGAGCTATGCTTTTTGATAACACAAGAAGCAAAATGGGCAAGTTCCGTCCCTACATACTTACAATGGGTGTTCCCACGGCTGTTCTGAGCCTTATTTTCGTTTACCTGCCCTATGAAACAATGAGCTATGACCTTAAATTAAAGGCAGTTTTCATTGTTTTTACTCTCTTACAGTTTTTCTCACCCTTCTACCTGACTGCATATGCAAGCCTTGTTCAGGTTATGTCACCAAACTCCTCAGAGCGTTCATGGATAATAGGTATAAGCTCCATTGTATATTCCTTCGCGCCCACGGTTATCAATCCGGTGCTTCCGCTCATCGGAGATCTGGACAATATGCAGACCTACCGTATCGGATTCCCTATTTTCTGTGTTCTCGGCATCTGCATCAGCATTCCCTGCCTTATGAAAACCCGTGAAAGAATTATCGTTCCTCAACAGTATGTGCAGAAAATGGGCTTTTTCGAGGGTCTGAAAAAAGTATCAAAAAACAAATACTTCTGGATAATCAACCTTTCTAACTGGATAGGATTTTTGAACATGGGCTACGCATACCTTTTCAATTGGGTGTTCTATTACGGTATGAACAACAATGCCATATTCTCTATTCTTACAGTCATAAAGGGTGAAGCCTCCACTCCCGGACTTGTGCTCGGTGCGCCGCTGACAAACAAGCTGGGTAAAAAGAAGATATGCCTTCTTTCAATCGGTGTTCAGGCGCTCTGCTTCGGTCTTATGCTCACCTGCTATGATAACTACATCCTTTTCTTCGTTCTGATGTTCTTTAAGGATATGTTCGGCGCACTTTCAATCGTTTATCTGCCTGCTATGAAGGCTGATATGATGGACTATCAGCAATATAAGACCGGTGACCGTCTTGAAGGCTTCATCGAGCAGTCAAGCGTTCTTCTCGGCAGTATAATAACCCTCGGCACAGGCTATGTAATCCCTCTTATTCTTGAAAAATTCGGTCTTACGGATAACTATGACGACCTTTTCAATGCAGATTTCAGAAACCCGATTCTAAGAGTAATCATTTTCTGCAGCTTTGTCGGTACGCTTCTTTCGATTATCCCCTTCTTTTTCTATGACCTTACAGAAGACAAGCGCTCGAATATGGTCAAAGCCTTCAAGATCCGTGCTCTCTTTTCTGACTTTGATGAGGGCGGTGTTTCCGATGAAAAGCTCACTCAGACTGTTAATGAAATACGCTCAACCCTTGAGCTTTATGACAGCGAAGAGAACGAAAAGAAAAAATCGGCTCTTAAAATCGCCGTTGACGAATTTGAAAAGTACAAGAACGAAAACGAAGAGCTGTGGCTGAGAATCGAAGAAAGATACACCGCAGCAAACCAATAAATAAACACACAAGCGGGCTTCACATCAGCCCGCTTGTTTCATATCATTTTTTATAGACATCACACAATATTTCGTTTATGCTCTTCTTATATCACCGCTTCAGCCGATAAATTTAACAGCCGTGCCGTATGCGATAACCTCTGCAGCACCCTGCATAACAGCAGCCGATGCATAACGGATATTTACAACCGCATCTGCACCCAGCATTTCTGCCTGCTCAACCATACGCTTTGTTGCGATAGCTCTCGCCTCATTCATCATCTCGGTATAGCTCTTAAGCTCACCGCCAACCAGTGTTTTAAAGCTCTGAGCAATATCCTTGCCCACGTTTTTGCTCTGAATTGTGCTTCCTCTGACAAGACCAAGCATCTGAAACTGTACGCCGGTAATGTAATCAGTATTTACTAAGATCATCTTCTTCACCGCTCCTTATTTCATTAATTCTTTGTATGCAGACATATATCATAGTTACTGTAAAAGCCAGAGGTATCAAGCCAAGTATCAGCTTTACAATAAGTATATCAATCAACCAAACAAGCAGACTGAAATACACAATAAAATAAGCGACCATTATAACTGTTATAATTATAGGGGCAATTATCTTTTTCATTGTCTCAACTCCTCTGACAGTATTATATGTTGCAATTTAATATTAGCATTTTCTAAAGGCTTTGTCAATAAAATTTAGCAGCACTCCTCTGAGGCGATAACCGCAAGGAGTGCTGTAAGCTTATACTTTTTTATCTTTGTTGTAGCTTGCTTCGACTGCCTTTATGACACTTGCTTCAAAGCCGTCATTCTGAAGTGATGCCACACCCTCGATTGTTGTTCCGCCCGGTGAGCAAACCTCGTCAACAAGCTGCCAAGGATGGCTTTCCGATTCGAGAATCATCTTCGCGCTGCCTAAAACTGCCTGAGCCGCAACCTCAAGAGCCTCCGCCTTTGGCATACCATTTTTAACGGCTCCCCTTGCAAGAGAGTCTATAAACATATAGGCAAACGCAGGTGAACAGCCGCCGATTGCACTGTAAACCGAGAAGAGCTTTTCTTCGATTTCTATACCCTTGCCGAAGCTGTTGCAAAAACCGCTGACGAAGCTTAAATCCTCATCAGATACTCTTTCGCTGCCGCAGTAAGCAGAAACAGCAGCGCAGACCTTTGCGTTTATGTTGGGCATAATACGCACAGCTCTCGGTGTATACGGTAAAAGAGATGCAATAAATTCCGTTGTTTTTCCTGCGGCTATGGAAATAATAAGCGGGTCTGTTTTCTGAAGAGACTCCCCTATTTTTGAAAGCAGGGAGGGAAAAACATTGGGCTTAACGGCTAAAACTACGGTTGTGCAGTTTTCGCTGAGTTCTGTTTCACTGCCGAAAAGCTTCAAGCCGTTCTCCTTTGCAAAGGCTTCGGTTTTATCCTTCTGAGTATCGAACACACCGATACTGCTTGCATCAAGAAAGCCCGATTTAAGAATACCCTTTATAATGGCAGAAGCCATGTTGCCACAGCCTATAAAGCCTACCATTTTTAAGCCTCCTCTACGGTTGCTTCAGCTACATCGGAGGTACAGTGAGGACACTTAACAGCATTTATGCTGATTTCGCTCTGACAGAAGGGGCAAACCTTTGTTGTGGGCTCTGCGGAAGCTTCTTCTTCCTTTTTCTTGCCCAAAGACATAATCTTGTTTATAACCTTAACAAGGCAGAAGATTACAATAGCCATGATAAGGAAATTGATAACTGCCGTGATGAATGAGCCGTAGTTAAGAGTTGCAATACCAAGCTCCTTTGCCTGCTCAACGGTTGTTACCTCAACACCCTCTGCAGGCTGTGAAAGAAGAATAAATTTATCGGCAAAGTTAATACCCTTTGTTAAAATAGAAATTGCGGGAGATACCATATCGTTAACAAGTGAGTTTACGATAGCCTGAAACGCGCCGCCTATGATAACTCCGACGGCAAGATTCATAACATTGCCTCTCATTATAAATTCTTTAAATTCTGCTCTAAATTTTTTCATTTTATTTTCCTCCAAATTTTTAAATCTGTAAAAGTAGTTTATCACATATTTTTCTAAAAATAAAGTCTTAAACCCCTGTAAAATCAAATTTTGGTATAAAATTTTTGTCTGAAGAGTCCCTTTCCTGCAAAAACAGGTTCTTAAAGCCCATATTTTCCGCCGCAGTAATAACCTTTTCATATTCTCTCTCGGTTATTTTTCTTTGAAGCTCTTTAAATTCTCCGATTTCACCGCAGGGTGTATACTGGCTCATCAGACTCACGGTTGTATCCTCTCCCAGATTGTTTTTTATCCACAAGAGAATATCTATGCTCTGATTTGTGTTTTTAGGCAGAATCAGATGCCTCACTATAAGACCCTTTTGCAGTATACCTTCACTGTCATACACATTTTCAGGCTGTTGTATTTTCATTTCGACAAGAGCTCTTGATGCATAAGAGAAGTAATCCGACGCGTTACTGTATTTCTGTGCCCTGTCCTCTCTTATGTATTTAAGATCGGGAAGGTATATGTCAACAAGTCCGTCAAGAGCCTTTAAGGTGCTGACCCTTTCATAGCCCGAGCTGTTATATACAATCGGTACGGTGCTGTTATACTTTTCCAGCACAGCTCTGATTTTCAGCGCATAATGAGTGGGATTGACAAGGTTAATGTTATGAGCTCCTTCAGCAATAAGCCCGTCAAAGATTTCACAGAGTCTTTCGTCACTGACTTCTTTTCCCTTTCCGCCATGACTGATTTCATAATTCTGACAGAACACACAGCCTAAATTACAGCCTGAAAAGAAAACCGTTCCGCTTCCACTCGTGCCGCTTATGGGCGGTTCCTCCCAGAAATGCTTTGCGGCGCGGGCAACAAGAAACTCCTCGGGCATACCGCAGAAACCCCGTTCAACGGTACGCTCAATGTTACATTTTCTGGGACAAATATTGCATTTCACGGACTTCACCTCTTTCCATGAGTGTATTTTATCACATTTATTTGACTTTTGCCACTGTTTTGGTATATACTTTTTTCAGAATAAATAAACGGAGTTGATATTATGCTTTTGGCTATTGATATGGGCAACACTAACATAACCTTAGGCGGCTATGACGGTGACAGACTCGTTTTCGTTTCAAGGCTTTTCACCGCAAGGAACAAGAGCAGCGATGAATTTGCAATAAACTTTCTGGATATATTTAATCTTTACTCAGTAAAGCCATCTGATTTTAAGGGTGTAATACTTGCCTCAGTTGTTCCTGAGTTGACAGACCATATTGTCAGGGCTATCAAAAAAACTGTCGGCATTGAGCCTATGATAGTTGGCGGTGAATTTAACGGCAATCTTAAAATAGATATTCTGCCCGTTTCACATCTTGGTGCAGACCTTATTGCAGGCAGTATCGGTGCCATAAGAAAATATCCCCTGCCCTGCCTTGTGGCAGACCTTGGTACGGCAACAAAAATTCTTGCCATTGATAAAGACGGAACATTCCGTGGCTGTACCATTTCACCCGGGGTAAAGATTTCGCTTGATGCCCTCGCACAGACCGCCGCACTTCTCCCCTCGGTAAGCTTCACCGCACCAAAAAATGCCATAGGTGAAAACACCACCGAATGTATGCAGAGCGGCATCGTTTTCGGCACAGCCGCCATGCTTGACGGACTTTTCAAGAGAATAAAAGATGAATTGGGCTATGATAACGTTACCGTTGTTGCCACCGGCGGCTACAGCCCTGCGATCATCCCAAGCTGTGAGACAGAGATTATTTATGACGAGAATCTTCTTCTTGACGGACTCAGGGAGATATATCTGAAGGGTCAAGAGCCGAGTACAATAACCGCAAAGGGACAAGGGACAAGGGCCGAGGGCCGAGTATAATAACCGCAAAAACCGATACGGCAAGTCCGTATCGGTTTTTTAAGTTTATTATTGCTGCTGAATTTCGTTTCGCTTTTCGATGCGGATTTCCCATTGGATAAGAAAGGTAAGCGCCGCTCTTAAAAGGATGATAGCGCCTAAAAGCAGTATTTCATCCCACTGACGGACTATTACAGTACGAAGCAGCTCGCCGCCCATTTTGAATTCAAGAGAAAGAGCTATACCTTCAACAAGATGAAGACGCATACTGCCGTCTTTTTTTATAAGCTCAACAACACCCTTCAGAACAGTCCACAAAAGTACGGCAACACCGACGAATTCAATAATCAGAATCAGATATTCAACAAGGATTGTGAAATTATGCTCTAAAAACTCGAGAAGCTTTTCCATTTTTTCCTCCTGTTATATTCCTGCTTTTTTTAAAGCGTTACAGATTTTTTCTAAAAACAGTGACATAAAGATTATTTCGAGAGCACCGATAATAAGCACCTGAGGTATTCTTGTGCCGAGTCTCGCCCAGAAGGGCATCCCGTAATAAAAGGAAAGCCAGAAGCTGTTTAATAAAAGCGAGCAGATAATCTGACTTGAAAGCACAGAAAGAACTATTCTTATTATCCCTTTTTTATCAAAAGGGATAATTTTTTTCCAAAACCTGTCAAGCTCTTTGCCCAAAAAAACACCGTATATTAAGCCGGATACTATTGCGGTCAGTGTAAAGCCTACCTGAAAAGCTCCGCCCGTGGGGAAAATTGTTGCGCCTAAAAAATCACCCAAGCCGTAAACAAGGACTCCTCCGACTATGCCGAAATGCTTAGCGGCAATAACCACAGCAATAAAAGAAAGTGAAAACCTGACAGAGCTGCCTATAGGTATAACCAGAAACCTTGCAAAAACTATCTGCATAGCACATAAAAGAGCAAGAGAGCAAAGTCTCAGAATGTATTTCTGATTTTGATTCCTTCTTTTTGCCATAAAAAACACTTCCTTTATTTTTCTTAACTCTCGCTGAAAGATAAAGGAAGATAACTAACCTTATTATTCACAGCGGGATGCGGCAAATGCATCGCAAGAATAAATCTTTTCGTCCCTGAAGCAACTCCCCGTCTTCAGAGCACTGAACGCACATCTGCCTACTCTGTTTCTTTTTTGAATATACCACTTTTTTTCTTTTATGTCAACAGAAATCAGAACTTAAAAAGCTTTCTGAACCGCTTTTGCCAGGTAAGAATATAAAGAGTTATAACATTTGTTATGCCTTTATCAAAAAGAATAAACACAATATTCCCCAAGCCGAGCAATATCAATGGGGCATATCTTGCATAGAAGCCTATTTCACCTTCAATACCCATAAGCTTCTCATAGGGCATACCGAAAATATAAATCATAAACAGATATGCACCAACCATTGAAATGTTAAATACGGCAAACTTTATAACATACTCAACAAGCCTTTTCTTCCTGCTTTCAAGAATTGCCTTGAGAATAGGATAATAACCGAAAAAAGCAACATAAAGAATTACAGCCTCTTTATTCGGCACAAGAAGCAGTCCGATCACTGAAGTTGAAGCAAAAACTGCCAACGCCCATTTTTTACCCATTTCAACAACAGCGAACATAACAAGCATACTCGCAATAGCCGGAAGAGCATAAACAAATATTTCAAGAGCCGAAGGAATAAGCAGCACCACCGATAAAGCAGTGAGCATTGCACCTAAGGCCACCTTTCCGCTGTTACCCGTTTTACTCATATCAACAGCACCTTATCAGATCGCCGCCCATACAGTCACAGCAGCAATCTGCACAAAGGAGAGCCGAACAGATATCACAGCCGTCACAGCTGCAGCATCCGCCGCCCGATGACTGATGAGTGGTTCTTCCCGTCCTGTAGCCTCCGCTTCTGCGGTTTTGCATATTCTCAAAGGCGTGGGCGTACTCCGAATTATTAGGCTCCATATTATTCGCCATCGAAAAGTAGCTGTATGCCTGATCTGTCCAGCCTCTTTTGTAATTAACCTGACCTTTGAGATAATACCAATGTGCGGTACGCTCACCAAGGGGCATATTTTCGAGGACCTGCTCAGCCGCGTCAAGCTTACCTGAACGCAATAAGGCTTCCGCTTCGGCAAAGCCGTTGCTGTAGGAAGTGTAGCCGCTGTTTTTATATGATGCGGTTCCTCCTGAAATTATGGCATCGTAGGCCTCGTTGATTTCAGCCATTTTTTCTTCTGCAGTTTCTCTCAGAGGACTATTTGCGTAATTATCCGGATGATATTTTTTAGCCAGTGCCTTATAAGAGGCTTTTATCTGCTCCTTACTCGCCCCTCTCGGCACACCTAAAACTTCATAAGGGTCTCTCATTTCACTCTTTTCCTTTCAGAATATTATTCATCACCTTTTCGGTACCCTCATATATGATATTTTCAACTATCGATGAGAGGGTTTTATCTTTAATTTCTTCATAGGCTTCACAGGCAAGGGCACAGCTCATATTCAGCTGACCTTCAATGCCTTCCTTCACCTCTTCGGTTATGTCTTTTTCGTCTTTTATATTATACTTCAGTAAAAACGGATTATAGGACTTATTTTTCATATCCTTGAGCATATCATCGGCGGCATCACACAGATATACCCATTTTCCGATTCCGTAACCAAAGCGGTAAGCCGACTCCTTTTTCTCACCTGTACCCTCGGAGATAATAAGCCCGAGTGCGTGGGCACTTTCGTGAGCAGCTTTATCCGCTGATGAAGTGCCTTCCTTTTCTCTTAAGGTCTGCATTTCCATAGCTTCTGCTATTTTCTTTTCAATTTCGGGATAGTATTTCTTCGCTTTTTTATTTTTTAAGAAGGCATAGGGCAAAACAAGATACATCAGAAGCCTTTTGAAAAAGGAAGAGTCTGATATATTGTCCCTGACCTTATGGTAAAAAAGCATCATCGAAACCGAAGCGGCATATTTAAACTGTTCATCGGCACCCACACAGTAATTGCAGCTTTTTGCGGGATTGAAAGGGCATCTTCCGCCTTTAAAAGAGGGCAGATCGGCAAAAAGTGAAAGCCTTGCAAGAACAAGAAAGGTTACATCATAGCTGAGCGTGAGTCTTGCAAGCTGACCGAAGTATTTGCCTAAAGCCTTACACAAAGAACAGTATATGCCCCTATAGGCTTCATATTCCTTGACCTTAAGCTCAGGCTTATTTATCTTTACATAGCCGAACATATTATTATGCCTTCCCCTGTGGCGGCGAATATTATCCGAATTATAATAGCCACCCTTTGTTATGATTCCTTATTATATAGCATTTTGCGTATATTGTAAACCATAATAATTTATTTTATTAAAAATAAACTTATATTCGGTTGATTATTTTCTTTTATTATATTATAATTAAAAGGTAAAGCTTTCTACGGAGGTTAAAATTATGGCTATAATCAAAAAAGATGCCTGCTATCTTTCTTCAACAGGCATAAATAAAATCCACTGCTGTATCTGGCAGGATGATGAAATTGAAGCAAAAGCTCTTTTTCAGATTGCTCACGGCATTTCGGAGCATATAGAAAGATATGATGAATTCGCACGGTTTCTCGCTTCAAAGGGCTATATCGTTTTCGGCAACGACCATTTGGGTCACGGCAAGAGCGCAGAAACTCCCGAAGAGCTCGGCTTCTTCGCAGAGGAGGACGGCGACCTGAGACTTATCGACGATATGCATATCCTTTATAATATTATGCATAAAAGATATCCCACTCTCCCCTATTATCTTTTCGGTCACTCAATGGGTTCCTTCTGTGCAAGAGTTTATGTTACAGCCTTCCACAGCGAAATGGCCGGTCTTATCCTCTGCGGTACGGGTGAGCTTCCCTCTGCGGCAGTGCTTCTCGAAAAGCCCGTTCAGCTTCTGTGTCAGAGACTTGGTGCAAGAGCCGTCGCCCCCGCAAGCTTACTCGACAAGGTAAGCTGTCTCGGCATAAAGAACCCCCGAACAGAAAAAGACTGGCTTTCAAGAAACGAAGCCAATGTTGATGCATATATCAACGACCCCCTTTGCGGTAACGACCTCACTCTCGGCGCTGTAAGAGATGTTCTTTCGCTTGCAAACACCTGCTGCACCGATGAATGGGCCTTCCTCATTCCGCCCACACTTCCAATTCTCCTTATTTCAGGAGCGAAGGATCCTATCGGCTTCAACGGCAAGGGCGTTATCAATGTCTGCGACAATCTTGAAGCCGCCGGCCACGAGCCTCAGGTAATTCTCTACCCCGGTGACAGACACGAGATTCTCAACGAGGATAACAGAGAAAATGTTTACAGAGACATTCTCTCATGGATAGAAAAATAATACATTTTAACAAAAAAGCATCCGCCGAGGAAAAACTCCTCGGCGGTAATTGTTTATGCTTTATATTACCTGAACCTTACAGGTAGCTATATAATTTCCGTCGGCTGTGTAAACCTTGATTTCGCATTTACCTACGCCCACCGTTTTAACAACTCCGTTATTAACCGTAGCTACTGAAGTATTAGTGGATTTCCAGGTAACTGCCGGGTTGGTAGCGTTGGAAGGCACAACCGTTGCCACAAGGGTAAATGATGCCCCCTTGTTTGCGATAAGGCTTGATTTGTTAAGTGAAACGCCCAGAACCTTAACGCTCTTTACCTGAACTATGCAGTAAGCAACGTATTCGCCGTCCTCAGTTGTGCAGGTGACGATTGTGGTGCCGTTGGCTACAGGAACAATGAGGCCGCTTGTGCTGACCTTGGCAATCTTTGTGTTAGCTGATTCCCACACAACATTTTTATTCGTTGCGGTTGAAGGAGCAACCGTTGCCGTCAGTCTGAAGGTTTCGCCTGTGTTAAGGGTAACTGTGGACTTATTCAGGCTTACTCCCGTAACGGGGATTGCCTTGACGGTCACCTTACAGGTTGCAACCTTCTTGCCTGTGTTTGTTGTGCAGGTGATGGTTGCTGTAGCGCCCGATTTCATACCCTTGATATATCCGTTCTTATTAACATAAACTGCAGAAGGATCGCTTGATTTCCATGTGACTGATCTGTAGGAGCAGTTGGAGGGTGAAACTGTTGCAGTAAGCTTCTTAACCTTTCCGTAATCGATAGTCATTGATTTCGCATCAAGCTTAACGCCTGTGGGATTCACACCCTTTACCGTAACCTTGCAGGCAGCTGTTTTGCCCGTGTCGGCTGTTTTAACCGTTATGGTAACTGTGCCGGGGGTGACACCGTAAACTCTGCCGTCGGAATAAACCTTTGCAATATTGGCATTCGATGAGGTGTATGTAACCTTTTTATTTGTGGCATTTGAAGGTGCAACCGTTACGCTGAGCTGTCCGAGGGTACCGTCATCAATCGTGAGACTTGATTTGCTGAATTTTACTGACGTAGTCTTAACAGACTTTTTAACCGTTACCTTACACTTAGCCACAAAGCCTCCGTTTTCGGTGGTGCAGGTGATTGTTGCCGTACCTTCCTTCACGCCTGTTACAACACCCTTGCTGTTAACGGTTGCAACAGCTTTATTTGAGGATTTCCATGTAACATTCTTATTGGTTGCATCAGAGGGAGCAACTGTGGGCTTGAGAGTAATCGTATTGTCTGTATATACGTCAGCAGATGACTTGTTGAGCGTTACGCCCGTCGGTTTAACAATTACAACAACTCTGCAGGTCTTTTTTATCATCGGGTTATCATAGGATGCGGCTGTTATATATGCCGTACCTGTCTTATGTGCGGTAAGCTTACCGTTTGAGTCAACGCTTACCATGCTCGGGTCAGATGAGCTCCAGAGCACCTTTGTGTAGGTTGCATCAGCGGGAGTAACCGAGGCTGTGAGCGTATATTTACCGTTTTTATACATACCCTTTGCATCACGGCTGATTGTAATACCCGTAACTTCCTTTTTCTTTACAACCGTTACACGGCAGGTAGCCGTTTCTCCGCGGTTTTCTGTTGTAACCGTGATGTAGCAGGTACCTGAGCCGACACCCGTAACAACGCCCTTCTGGTTAACGGTTGCTACCTTTGGGTTTGAAGTTGACCAGGTAACATTTTTATTCGATGCATTTTCGGGAAGAACCGTTGCGGTCAAGGTAAAGCTTCTTGTTGTATATGCACCTGCACGGTCTCTGTTGAGAGTAACAGATTTAACCATTGTTACAACTCTTACATAACAGGTGTCGGAATAAAGGCCGTCAACTGTCTGACAGGTGATGTAAGCGATACCGTCCTTGATGGCTTTAACATAGCCATCCTGTGTAACCGTTGCTACCTCGGGATTAGTTGAGGTCCAGATAAGGGCTTTATCATCTGCATCGGCAGGACTGATAGTTGCTGTAAGCTGCTTGCCGTAGCCTGCATACATACCCATAGCGTTATCGTTAAGAGTTACCTTATTAACGGATTTGCCTATACCGATAAGGCTAAGCGGGAAGCTTTCCGCCCATATTTTCTGAAGTGTATCGGAAGGATGTACGCCGTCTATTGTATATTCGGGATACAAGGCTGCAGGGTCCTTGGGGTTTGCCGAAAGCTCATTGAAGTTGACATATCCGTCGTGCTCTGTTGTTTTTGCGAGCCATTCGTTAACGTCAAGAGCAATCTGCCAGTCTGCATTGAATTCCTCGTCTGTTCTTATGTATTTATCACCTGAGCCGAAATAGTTTCTTGTGTTACCCTTCCACTGAGTAATTCCCACAACGACAACCTTTATTCCTGCCTCGTGACATCTTCTGAACACCTCTTTATAGCCATCAATAATATCCTGAGCGGTAGGCTGCTCTGAAAGCATATCGGTGCACACGGGATGAACGATATCGTTACAACCGATTTTTACAATAACATATTTTACACCGGAGGTCTGCAACGCATCAACGTCAAGTCGGTCAAGCATTCCTACGCCGTAAATCTGAGAGCCTAAGCCCAGGCCGTCGTCTAAAAGCTTGTTGCCGATGATACCCTTACCTACAATACCCACGTTGTATACACCGGTATCGTTAATTCTCTGTGAAAGATAAAGCGGGAATTCATTTGCAACGGTTGAGTCACCGATAACAACAACGGAATAAGCATTACTGCTGTCATTGAGAACATCCATATTGACAACCATAGGCACAACCTTTATAAAGCTGTAACCTAAGTTTAAATCGATCTCTGTGCCAAGCAGAGCCGAAATAATCTTAACAAGATCGGGGCTGTCAATAAAGGTGGGTAACAGTCCGAAGGTTTCCTTCGAGGTTCCGTCCTCACCGAAGGTAAGATATGTATCCGCACCGGAAAGAGCCATTGTTTTAATCTCAGTAAATTCATCGGCAAAAATGCTTATAGCAATATTTTCACCTGCATTTACATCAAAAACAACGGGGTCGGTATAAATTTCCTGACCGGGTGCAAGAGTAACGCCCTGAAAGCCCTCATTAAAGGTGACGATTTTGATTGTTGAGGCGTCAACCTTTGAGCCGCTTATACTTTTTGCAACGGTTGCCCTTGTGATAATAAGGTTTTCATCACCGTAAAGGTTAGAAATCTTGAATCTGACCTTTGAGCCGCTTGCAGTGGGTGTAATAACCGTTCTCATAGTTACCTTACCCACATAGGCAGTGATGGAGTTATAGCCGTCAACACCTATTTCGGTGGCACCGGCGCCCCATGCTCCTATCCAGTTTTCGTCTTCGTCATTGGCAGCCGAGCCTGTAACGGTGAAAGCACCTATAATTGCAAGAATCGCAACCGCCATAGTTATCCATAACTTAAATAACTTTTTCATAGTCTCATCCTCCCTGAAAAGTTCTTTAAAATTATTCTTATTATTCAATTTAATATACTATATTTTAACACTTTTTGTCAAGCAATTTGCCTTGCCGTTCATTTTTAAGGGCATAGAGTTTTCTTTTTATTCACACTTTTTCGGTTTTATCGCCATTATCATCCTTTTTATCTGAATAGGACTTTTTCTTTTCCTTGGCATTTTTCTTGCCGATTTTCTCAATTTCCTCTGCTTTTTTTCTGTAATCAAGCAGATTCACAAGGAAAACAACTATTGCCGCCACAGTCAGAAGGGCCACAACCAAAAGGAATACCTTTGAAGAAACAACCGATGAAACAGTTGACATCACAAGTCCCGTAAAGCTCATTTCAACAGTATTTGCCGCAACAAGGTTAACAGTGGCTATTTCCTGATGGGCATAGTATATTTTTGCCTTGGCTATAACCTCTCCCGCCTCAACGGGTGCAACGATTTTTTCAGGCAAGGAGCCTTCAACAATTTCAAACAGCACCGATTCGGGCGAAGCATTTGACGGCACAAGGGCAGATATCTCGCTTTCGGGAACAAGTCTGAGTGTGTCCGTATCCTTACCGGCAACTATATCCACAACAGTGACCGTCTGGGTGGGGGTAACCACCGTTCTGTACCTTATGTTACCATAGACCCATTCAAGCATTTTCCGGGCATCTGTCATAGAGGTGTTCTCATCGATTTCATCACTATCAACATTTGCCAGCTTACCGCCCATAACAACGGTCAGGAAGGAATATCCGTCCTTGTTTGAAATAACGGCTATACATTCGCCTGCATCGGTGGTGCTTGTGTGCTTTCCTGCAATAACCGATGAATGATAGTAATCGGGAATACCCGCATTTGTCATTTTGTTGGTTGATGAGTATATTCTTTCCGTATTCAGGTCAGTAGCCTTTAAAGTAACACTCGTCAGAGAAAACGCTTCAACAAAGAGCGGATAGTTATATGCATACTTTATGATTTTTGCCACATCACGGGCTGTAGTGTACTGCCCGTCCGTGTCATAGCCCGTAAGATTTTTTATAACCGTTGAGGTGCAACCGATTTTATCGCAAAGAGCCTGCATTTCGGATAAAAATGCATCAGCGGTTCCGCAGACATCATAAGCAATAATGCTCAAAGCGTCGTTGGCGCTGTAAACCACAAGGCAATCAAAAAGCTCTTTTTTCGACACGGTTTCACCCTCTTTATAAAGAGCGGTTTTATATCCGTAGCCGTATTCTATAACCGACAGACTCTCTTTTGATATCGTGATTTCGCCGTCAAGATTCTGCCATTTTTCAAGGGCAACTATAGCGGAAATAATCTTGCTGAAGCCGGCTATCGGCACCTGCTTTTCGCTGTCCTTATCAAAAAACGCAGTCCCCTCATCGAGACTTTCCATATAATAAACATCGGAATGAAGCTTAGAGGTAACATCACCCGAATCAAAAAGAGCTGACACTGATGAAGCAAAGCCGGAAATCAATATTAAAACTGTCAGCAAAAAACAGAAACATCTTTTCATTTTAAATTCCACCCTGATATGTAAAGTTTTTGAAATTTATCTTTAATATTTGCAATATGCGGTAAGATATGATAAAATAAACCTGTATTAACCAAGTCTGTTATAATTATAACAATATAACAATGAAAAGTATAGTATTTTGATTTAATAAAAAATGAACTTTTTTGTAAAACAAAGGAAAGGACAGATATTCTGTTTCAGGTGAATTTATGATATATGTAACAGGTGACACCCACGGCATTGCCTCAAGATTTGACGACCCGAGACTCAAAAAGCTCAAGGCAGGCGATACCCTTATTATCTGTGGCGATTTCGGCTTCCTCTGGGACGGCTCGAAGGAAGAAATGAACACATTAAAAAAGCTGAGCAAAAAGAAATATAACATTTGCTTCGTTGACGGTACCCACGAAAATTTCGATATGCTTTCAAAGCTGAAAATCAAGAAGTGGAACGGCGGTAAGGTTCATCATATTGCCTCAAATATTTTTCATCTGATGAGAGGTCAGATTTTTGACATCGAGGATGTTAAGATTTTTACCATGGGCGGCGGTGAAAGCCCCGATCTTGAGTACAGGTATGAAATGGATACCTGGTCGGAAATGGAGATTCCCACAAGAGAAGAGCTTGTTGAGGGCGTTGATAACCTTCAGCAGTACGACGGCAAAGTGGATATTATCATCACCCACGAGCCGCCTGCAAAAATCAAGGACTTTCTTCTGCTTGACACAGGCAGTGATGCAAGCATCACCGCTATCAACACCTATCTTGAGGACGTGAGCAGAATATGCACCTTCAAGCATTGGTATTTCGGCTCACTTCATCTTGATAAATTCATTTCAACAAGTCACATCAGTGTTTTCAATAACATAATAAACGCAAAAACAGGTGAGGTTATAAAAAGATAAAGCGGGCGCTGATTTTATATTGCTTTCACATTGAGAATTTTTCTTACCGCTTTTTCCAGCATATCTCCGAAGGGCAGAAGCAGCACCGTTGACACCACGTTGAAAATAATATGCATGGCAGAAACCTGTCTGCTTGCATTGCCGAAGCCTGTGAGCAGCTTATGCAAGGGCAGAAATTCCCCTATCAGCAAAAAAGCTCCTGTTCCGATGATATTAAAAAGCAAATGCACCCCGGCGACTGCCTTTGCATTTTTATTTGCACCTAATGCAGAAATAACCGTGGGCACAACTGCACCTATATTCTGACCGAAAATAATATAAACCGCATTTTCGATGCCTATAAGACCGCTCATACATAGCGCCTGCAATATTCCCACCGTCGCAGATGAGCTTTGCATAATCGCAGTGATAATAAAGCCTGCCGCTATACAGGGCAGCTTTCCCCTCGCCATACCGATAAGAGATAAAAAAGCCTCGTTATCCCTGAGATATGAAAAAGATGAGGTCATTGTGTTCATACCGAGGAAGAGAAGTCCGAAGCCCACAACCACCGAGCCTATGTGCTTGGTTTTTTCTTTTTTTGCTGCTAGTATGACAGCCGTACCAAGTACAATTGTAAAGGGTGCCAGCGAAGAAAAATTGAAGGCTATTATCAGGCTTGTGACCGTTGTTCCGATATTTGCTCCCATAACAATGCCTATAGCCTGAGAAAGAGTCATCAGCCCTGCATTCACAAAGCTGACCGTCATTACCGTTGTTGCACAGGAGGACTGTATAACTCCCGTTACTGCAAAACCGGTCAGCACACCGCTCAGACGGTTTTTAGTCATAACCGAAAGAAGGTTTTTCAATCTTTCACCGAAAGCGGACTGACTGTGCTCACCCATAAGATTCACACCGTAAAGAAAAAGGCCTACTCCGCAAAGAAGATTAATAAAATGCTCCATATTTCAGCTCCGAAAGAGAAATTGCCTATTGCAAAAAGCATCGGCTTACAGTATAATTATTTTGTGAGTAAAGAAAATATGAAAAAGCGAGGATGGTTATTATGAACATAATTCCAAAGCCGAATTTTATTCAGGTTTTCTCGGGCGAGTGTTGGTTAAAGGATAACAAAACAACCTACTTCACCGACGAAAAAATGAAGGATGAAGCCTATATAATTGAAATCAGAGATGGCGAAACAGTAATTACCGCTAACGGTGAAAAGGGCAAGTATTACGCTCAGCTTACCCTCACTCAGCTTGAGGAAGCAGGAAAAACTCCCCTTTGCAAAATTGAAGACGAGCCCGCATTTCCCTACCGTGGCTTTATGATTGACTCCGCAAGACATATGCAGACCATAGATGAAATCAAGGCGTACATCACTGCTGCCGCAAGCTATAAGATGAACGTTTTTCATTGGCATCTCTGTGACGACCAGGGCTTCAGAATCGAAAGTGAGAAGTACCCTGAGCTTAATAAGATAGGCTCTTACCGTAAGTGCCACGGCTTTAAGAGTAAGGTTATGGAGCCCTACGGCGGATATTACACCAAGGATGAAATCCGTGACGTTATCGCCTTCTGTAAGGAAAAATTCATCGAGGTTATCCCCGAAATAGATATGCCGGGTCACACAAGCGCCATTATCGCCACCTATCCCGAGCTTTCTTGCCGTAACGAAAAAATCGATGTTGTAACCGAAGGCGGTATTTTCAGAGACATTCTCTGTGCAGGTAAGGATAAAACCCTCGATTTCTGTTACGGACTTCTTGATGAAATCATTGAGCTTTTCCCCGGTGAGTATATACATATAGGTGGTGACGAGGCCCCCAAAGCCCGTTGGTGTGAGTGTGCCGACTGTCAGAAGCGTATCAAGGACGAAAAGCTTGAAAATGAAGAGCAGCTTCAGGGTTGGTTTACACAGAAAATAATCGCTTACCTCAGAGAAAAGGGTAAAAAGGCAATCTGCTGGAACGAAAGCCTGAATTCGGGTCTTATCGGCAAGGACGACTCAATCATCTGCAACTGGATGGACAAAAAGAACGCCTGCGCCGACTTTGCCAACAAGGGCGGCAAGGTCATAGCTGAGGACTTCTATCACTACTACCTCGACTATGAGTACGGTATGACACCTCTTAAGAAAACCTATGAGTATAATCCCTGCTTTGACGGACTGAACAGTGAGGGTGAAAAGAACATCATCGGTGTTGAGACTCCCATCTGGACAGAGTACGTTGAGGACTTCGACAGAATGAGCTATATGTGCTTCCCCCGCCTTATTGCCGTTGCAGAAAGCGGATGGACAAGAAACAGCGAAAAGAATTATAAGGATTTCGTTGTAAGAGCTGAAAATCAGAGAGAGTATCTTGCTTCTCTCGGCATAAAGCAGGCTGACAGGAAGTGCTGGGACCCCGGCATCGGAGAAAGAATAAAAATCAGTCTCGGAAGGCTCAAGAGCATACTTAATCCCCATGCGATACTTGTTTTCCTTTTCCCGAATAAGAATATTGACTGATAAATAAGATGACGCCGTACTCCGAAAGGGGTACGGCGTTGGTGTTTGTTTATAAAGTTTCTATTTCTGTATCGTAATACTGCTCCTGAAAGCGGACGGAATTTTCTATTTCTTCCTTTGAGAATCGCATACCGACGGGTGCTCCGACAAGCTTGTCTTCAACATCATTGTGTCGGTGGGCAATGGCGATAATCTCGCATTCATATTCACTGACAGGTCTATCAACACCTAAAAGATAAACATCAAGCTCCTCGCCGTCACCGCCGATAACATTGGGTATATATCCGTAGTTAATGGGATATGTGAGTGAGTATTTTTCTTTATGATGCGTAAATCCCATAGGTCTGTCGATACCTATCTTTACTTTTTTGCCTAAGTAATATTTTGCTTGGGCTTTTCTTTCTTCAAAAGTCATTGGCTCACCCCCGATAAAACAAGTCCGATTTTGTATAAGTATACCCGATTAAGCTTTAAAAATCAACCCCGATGAAACTGCAAAGGTAGATAAAAGGCGATATATCCGCTTCGCATTATAATGCCAACCGTAGCCTTGGCTCCTATTGCCCCTTCCGTCATCCTTACGTCTGACACCTTCCCCTAAAGGGGACGGCTAATAAAGGCTCCCCTGAAAGGGGAGCTGTCAGAAATGCATAAGCAGTTCTGACTGAGGGGTCGCGCAAACACGAAAAAAAGAAGGCACATCAAAACGATGTGCCTATGTTTTGCAATTAAGCAATGCTTAAATTACTGCTCAACAGCGTAAACGCTTACCTTCTTGCGATCCTTACCCATTCTTTCGAACTTAACCTTACCGTCAATAAGAGCAAAGAGTGAATCGTCCTTACCTCTGCCAACGTTGTTACCGGGATGGATGTGAGTGCCGCGCTGCTTTACAAGGATGTTGCCTGCAAGAACGAACTGACCGTCTGCACGCTTAACGCCGAGTCTCTTTGATTCTGAGTCACGGCCGTTACGGGTTGAACCCATACCTTTTTTGTGAGCGAATAATTGAATGTTTATCTTAAGCATTTGTTACACCTCCGTATTATT
>JAZSPQ010000098.1:0-2156 GCA_045537485.1 Acutalibacteraceae bacterium
TTACAGACTTACACCTCTTGAGGACTCCTTCTCATGTAATTTTAACATTCTCGTTGACGGTTATCCGAGAGTTATGGGCGTCAAGGATATCCTTATTGAATGGATACGCTTCAGAGGAAGATGTGTTTTCCGCCGTGTCAGCTTTGAGCTTAATAAAGCCAAGAACAGACTTCATCTGCTCAAGGGTCTTGAAAAGATTTTGCTTGATATTGATAAGGCGATTGCAATTATACGCAACACCGACGAAGAAAGCGAAGTTATTCCCAACTTGATGATTGGCTTCGGCATTGATGAAATCCAGGCTGAATACGTGGCTGAAATCAAGCTTCGTCACCTCAACAGAGAGTACATCTTAAAGCGCCTTAAGGATATCGAAAACCTTGAAGAAACCATTAAGGATATGACCGATATTCTTTCATCAAAGGCAAGAGTGAGAAAAATCATCATTGGCGAGCTGAACGATATCATCAAAAAATACGGTACTGAAAGAAAGAGTGCAATTCTTTATACAAGTGAAATTGAAGAGGCTGATACCGAGGAAGAAATTCCCGATTACGCCGTTAACCTCTTCTTTACCAAGGAGGGCTATTTCAAAAAGATTACACCTCTTTCACTGCGTATGGGCGGTGACCAGAAGCTTAAGGAAACCGACGAAATAATCCAGAGCTTTGAAACCACCAACAACAACGACCTTCTTTTCTTCACCGATAAAAATCAGGTTTATAAGGCAAGAGTATCAGATTTTGCAGACAGCAAGGCAAGCGTGCTCGGTGATTATATTCCCTCGAAATTAGAGATGGAGGAAGGGGAGCAGCCCCTTTATATGGTTCTCACAAAGCAGTATGAGGGCTTTATGATGTTCTTCTTTGAAAACGGCAAATGCGCCAAGGTCAGCCTTTCATCCTATGCCACAAAGACGAACAGAAAGAAGCTTATCAAGGCTTACAGTGATAAGTCACCCCTTGTAGGTATGCTTTATATGAAGGATGAGGGTCAGGTTGTGCTTGAAACCACCGGCGGAAGATGTCTGATTGTTGACACTGCCGCAATTGCGACTAAGGCTATGAAGGATACTCAGGGCGTTGCCTGCCTTACCGTCAAGAAAAATCAGAAGCTTTCTGTTGTAAGAGAATATGTTGAAGGTGAGTTTGTGAAGCCTTCAAGATATAATTCCAAGAATCTTCCCTCTGCAGGTGCAGTGCTCTCAAACGAGGATATTATGAAAAAGAATAATGTGACCTTTGAGGGCTTCGAATAAGCGAAAAAACCTACCCGATTATTACCGGGTAGGTTTTTTGAATCTATACGATTGCGCCTGGGCTTCCCCGCATCAATCGTGGCGGAGAAGCCGCAAACGCTTTGGCTTATCCGCGTGATAATAGTTTGCTGCAACATAAAGATTTTATGCAGTGGAAAAATTTAGCGTTCTTTTAGTCGGTTAACCATAATTTTAGCCGCCTTATAAATATCTCCGCAGCCCATTGTAAGAATAATATCGCCGCTCTTTGCATGGGATAACACATAGTCGCTGATTTCCTCAAAAGTATTAAACCATACGCTTCCGGGGATTTTGTCGGCAAGATCCTTAGTGTAAATACCGTAGGTGTTGATCTCTCTTGATCCCATAATTTCCGTCATAACACATTTATCAGGAATCTGCAGCACTTTTGCAAAGTCGTCCATATGTTCTTTTGTTCTTGAATAAGTGAACGGCTGAAAAACTGCCCATACGTTATTGAACTCCATTTGCATTGCTGCATCAAGTGTTACTTTTAACTCTGCGGGATGGTGTGCATAGTCGTCAGCGATTGTTATTCCGTCAATTTCAGCAAGCACTTCAAATCTGCGGCAAGCACCACCAAATTGCTCAAGTGATTTTATTGCATCTGACATTTCAATTCCTGCGTAATCAGCTGCGGCAAGTGCTGCAAGCGAATTGTAAACATTGTGTTCACCGGGCACTTTGAGTTTTATGTGTCCGAGTTTTTCTCCGTTTTTGTAAACATCATATCCAGCAAAAGCGTGATCGACAACTATGCTTTCTGCATAGAAATCATTCTTTTTGTCAATTCCGAATGTGATAATCTTTTTATCCTTGATATCTTTAATTGCTTTCAGTGAATTTGCATCGTCACCGTTTACGATGAGAGCTTTTG
>JAZSPQ010000078.1:0-13861 GCA_045537485.1 Acutalibacteraceae bacterium
ATATCTTGAAGTGAACTTATGCTGACCGATTTTTTCCATAATATCGGAACGCTGATACATTTCCGAAATAACGTCATATGCAGTTCTCGGTGTTCTGATTACCGCCTCATAATGAACGGGAATATCGGTAACAGTTTTAAGATAGTTGTAACATTTATCCTGATTTTTCCATCCGCCTGACTCGTTACCGAGGCTCCACATAGTAATAGAGGGATGATTCTTATCTCTGCCGTAAAGGCGCTTAACTCTGTCAAGCATTCTCGGAAGCCACTCTTTACCGTTACTGATAATATTTGGCTTCATTGTGTACTTCAGTCCCTCATTGAACTGTGTGCCGTGAGTTTCAATATCAGCCTCATCAATAACATAAAGACCGTATTCATCGCACATTCTGATAAACATCGGGTCGGGAGGATAGTGGGAGGTTCTCACTGCGTTTACGTTAAACTGCTTCATAAGAAGAATATCCTTAAGTAAATCCTCACCTGTCATAACATAGCCTGTTGTTTCGTGGGTATCGTGATGATTTACACCCTTGAACTTGATAAGCTTGCCGTTGAAGAAGAAAAGTTCACCCTTGATTTCAACATTTTTAAAGCCTACGGTTTCTCTTACGCACTGAATACTCTCTTCACCGTCGAGAATTGTGAGATAAAGCTCGTAAAGCTCGGGCTTTTCAGCATTCCATTCAGTAACGTCAAGAGTGCCGAAATCAAAATTCATTTCTGCACAGAGGTCTTTTTCCGCAGAAGCCACCTCTTCGCCCTTATAGAGAAGCTTAGCGGAAAGCTTTTTGCCGCCGAAGTTTTCACCGTCAACGGTTACATCAACGGATAAGGCATAGCCTGCCTGCTGCTTTTTTGTATTAACAATGAAATCAAAAATATACTGCTCAGGGTTTTCTGTTATATAAACATCACGGAAAATACCGTTTTCACGGAACATATCCTGACACTCGAGATAAGTACCGTTACACCACTTTGAAACGATTGCCATAAGCTCGTTTTCGCCCTCGTGAACATACTCCTTAAGAGCAAATTCGGCGCTGTTGTGGCTGCCCTCACTGTAACCCACAAACTTGCCGTTTACATAAAGTGTAAGACTTGAGCATACACCGAGGAATGTAATTATGGGATTTTTTGCCTTATCGGAGATATTGAACTTCTTGACATAAATACCTGCCGACATTTCTTCGGGTACATTGGGAAGAGTCATGGGAAATTCATATCTTGTGTTAATATAGCAAGGGCTTTCATAGCCTGTTCTCTGCCAGGTTGAAGGCACCTTAACCGTATCCATCGGAGTCTTTTCACTGTCAAAATTAGACGGAAGTCGTGAAATCTTGCTGTAATATTTGAAATTCCAATCACCGGAAAGAACTGTTACAGCACTACTGTTGTATCTTTCGGTAAGCACTGTTTTGCCTTCAAAATCCGCCTGACATTTATCGGGGATGAAATAGCTTCTTTCTTTGAGCTTGTTTTTCTCAAAAACAGAGAAATCGTTTACATACAGCTTTTTAATCTGATACTTCATATTTTACTACCTCTTTTCTTTCTCAACCCAGAACAGGTGTGTCAGTAAATTCAATTACGGGCTCGCCCTTTAATCCGTCGGATTCAAAGACAATAATTTCATTTTTACCCTTTTTAAGTAAGGATGCAGGTATATATAAAGACCTCTGGGGACCGATTTCCCAATATCTGCCTATGTTAAAGCCGTTGACCGCTACAAAGCCCTTGGTGAAATTATCAAGCTTAAGGAAGGTATCAAAGGCTTCCTCAATCTCAAAGGTGCCTTTATAGAATACGGACTTTTCCTCGATTTCATCTTCGGTATAGGCAACTCTTTGCAAATTATCCATCGGTAAAGTGTAAACATCCCAACCGAAATGTATTTTATCACCTAAAAGACATCTGCCTGCTATACCCTTTTTACGCATCATCTTACTGCCGAAATTTGCTCTGCCCATATTTTCACAAAGCACGGTAAGCACATCACCTGCTTTAGCTGTGATACGGGTTTCGAGTCTGTCGTTTATGTAAAGAATATCAACAAGCTCTTTGTTTATGTATATATGTGCTCTGTCGCCGAGGCTTTCAAAGGAAAGCTTTGTGTCGATATAGTCTCTGCCAAGAACAGTACGGTATGCAATGTAGCCGTAGCCCTGACCGTACTTTTCCATATTACGGGGCACATCGGAGCGAATCGGAGCCGAAAGTCTGTTAAGATTTGCGAACAAGCCTCCTTTTTCCGTAAGCTCAAAGCTTCCGTATGCCATCTTTTTTCTGTTGGCGGGTATCTCGGGCAAAGGCTCGGTGATATGCTTTTTTATAACCTCTCTTACAGCGTGATACTTAGGTGTAACATCGCCGCACTCGGTCAGTATGGCGTCATAATCATAGCTCGTTACATCTGGAGCAAATTTTTCATAATGGTTTGCTCCGCTCATAAAGCCGAAGTTGGTGCCGCCGATAAACATATACATATTAAGGCTGCCCTTTGTGAGCATATCGTCAACGACCTTGGCGTAATCTTCAGCCGAAGTGGTGTGGTGCTTCTCGTCACCCCAAGCATCGAACCAGCCGTTCCACATTTCCATACACATTTTAGGCTGATCGGGGAAAAGCTCATCGTGTGCCTTGAAGTTTTCTTCTACTCTGCTGCCGAAGTTAAGAGTAGCCATACAGCCCTCGATATATCCGTCAAGAAGATTCTCTCTGCTTGTGCCGTCAGAGGTGAAAAGCGGAACATTTATCCCCTTTTCTCTGTAGCTCTCATAGAGATATCTGAGATATGTCTTATCGTCACCGTAATAGCCGTATTCATTCTCGCACTGGAGCATTATTATGGGGCCGCCCTTCGTGCAAAGCAAGGGTCTTATCTGCTCAAAGAGCTTATCAAGATATCTGTCAAAATATTTTATGTATGCTTTATTGGAGCAACGGATTTCCATTTCGTCGTCGGTCTGTATCCACCAGGGAAGACCGCCGAATTCCCACTCGGCACAAATGTAGGGCCCCGGTCTGACAATCACCATCAGCCCCTCCTGCTGAGCAGCTCTGACAAAAGAGGCAATATCGAGGTTGCCCTTAAAGTCAAACTCGCCCGGCTTTTTCTCGTGCATATTCCAAGCACAGTAGGTTTCAACACAGTTAAGACCCATTGCTCTCATTTTTTTGAAAATATCTGACCAGGTGTCAGGCATATTTCTGAAATAATGAACCGCACCGGATATGAGTTTTACGGGCTCACCGTCTTTTATAAATTGGTTTTTTACGATTTCAAAAGTCACAGTGTCACCAGCCTTTGTTTGATAAATCCGTTATTTTGCCGCTTTTATCCAATATATAATCAAATATTAACAGAATTATTCTATATTGTCAATGAAGACTGTGTAAATAAAAATCCCGCCGACGATAACATATCGGGCCGACGGGATTTTTTTCTTATCAGGATATAAGCTTTTCAATACTTTCTTCAAAAATATCAAAGAAGCGTTCAACAATTTTCTTATCCTCTTCGTTGCCTCTTACGCACATTGAAAGAGTGACAGCATTTCTCATTGAGGTTGCAGAAAGAAGCACATAAGGCTTGTATTTCACCGCGCCCGTCATAAAGCCGTCTATAGGTTCATTGCCGCTGAGAGCCAGAGCCTTATGGTCAAGAATACCTATATTGCTCATAGCAAGAAGTGGATTTGAATAGCCTATCTTTATTATCTCTTCACTTGCTGAATGGGGAAGAATCTTATAGGCAAATTTAAGAAGAGGTAAGCCGTAAAGACCCATAAACTTATCCTTTTTAAAGAGATTTGCGCTGTTTATAACATACTGCAGAGTTTCAAATATGTTTCTGCCTCTTTTAGGAATATTGCACTGCATAAAGGCAGTATGGTTAGTGACACCCTGTCCCTCATCATCCTTAAGATGACGGCGAAGGTCAATGGCGCAGGAAATTGTTACACTTTCATCTTCGCCGTAGTCAGCAAGCTCATAAAGAGAATAGAAATATGCAGCAACAAGCATATCGTTGACGGTTGCTCCGTGAGCCTTTCCCGCCGCCTTGATTTTCAGGAAGGTTTCCTCAGGAATCTTACGCCTTGCGATAAAGGAGCGATCCTCTTCTCTGCTTTCGGTAAGCGGAAACTTATGAGTATCCTTGGCGCAGACATTTCTGTAAAGATTTCTTGCCATCTTTTCCTGAGTTTTGGAAAAATCGGAATAAACCGAATCGTAGGAGCGGGTACCCTCTCTGAGATTCACGGGACTTATTCCGTTTTCTGTATAGTCACTGTATGCCTTGCAGAAGCTTCTGATAAAATATTTGAAATCGCCACCGTCCATACACATATGATTTTCAACCATACAAAGAGCGGTTTTTCCTTCGTAATAGAAAACTCCTACCTTCATCTGCAGATCGCTTTCGGGCGGTATGTACTGCGTTAAAAACTCATCTATATCCTTTTCAACGTTATCCGTGTGCTTTACGGTGATAACATCCTCAACCCTGTAGGGCATAACCTCCCAATAGGGACTAACCTTGTTGTCAACAAAGCGGGAGTGAAGTACGGGCGCTTTCTCAAAGAAACAGATGAGTACGGTTTTAAGAACCTCAAGGTCTATTTCAAAATCGTAATGAAGCTCAAGATGCACCATTCTGTCGTTGAAATCACGGAAAAGATAATGCATTTTATCCCATAATTCAGCGTTTAATCGTCTTCCCATTTTTCATCCTCAACTTCCTTTTTTGATGAGCGGACAATTCTTGATACGATAATTGCAAAATCAACAAGAACGGAAACAATTATAATAAGCCAGCCCGGATGCCATGCAAGAAGTCCCGTAAGACCGAGAAGAACATAAACGAGGGCAGTTATTGCGGGAATGCTGATAATAAGCGTGAAAATTGCTATCTTTTTCTTTTTAGCAAAGGCTGCTATACAGCCTACAGCGAGACCTGCAATTACTGCACCTAGAACACCCACAACAATAATAAGCCATGTTTTATCCCATGCTCCGGTTATAAAGCTTATTGCAAGAAAAGCCACAACAAGGGCAAGCACATATCCTGCAATGCCTACAACTGCAAGGGAGCCCTTTTTCTTTGTTTTTACTTTTTTATTTTTATTTTTCATCTTTGCGTAGTATTCTTTTTCTATATCCTTAAACTCACTTATTATCAGCTCGTTTATAACTTTGTTATCACTTAAGCCACTGTCAACGAGTTCATTGGCTCTTTTAGTCATTTTCGCAATAACTTCCTGCTTATAAAGGTATGCTGATTTCGTGTTCGGAAGCTTTTTAAGGGCTTTTTCTGCGTAATCTGTAAAAGTCATAGTTTTATCCTCCGTTTTTTACTTTTAAAGTATATATGAACAATATACCTCTTACCTTATATTATATTAAAAATTTTCGGTTGGTATTTTAATTTTTCTTTAACTTTTTCTGTTTTTTAAATGAATTTTTTAACCGACATCCGTATAAATCGGGTGTCGGTTTATGCCTTATACCACTCCGTGAGAGAGCATGGCGTCTGCAACCTTAATGAAGCCTGCAATGTTAGCCCCTGCAACAAGATTGCCCTTCATTCCGTATTCTGCCGCCGCTTCGGAAGATGAGCGATAAATATTCACCATTATATCCTTAAGCATGGCGTCAACCTTTTCAAAATCCCATGAATACCGCATTGAATTCTGTGTCATTTCAAGCGCAGAGGTTGCCACACCGCCTGCGTTTGCCGCTTTGGCAGGGCCAAAAAGAATACCGTTTTGCAAAAAGTATGCAACCGCTTCCGGAGTGGAAGGCATGTTTGCACCCTCAGCAACAGCAATGCAGCCGTTCTCCTTCAGCTTTTTTGCGCTTTGGATATCTATTTCATTTTCCGTTGCACAGGGAAGGGCTATGTCACATTTAACGGACCATATTCTCCTGCAATCCGTAACATATTTTGCATCGGTGTGAATATCGGTATATTCAAGTATTCTTCCCCGTCTGACCTCTTTTATTTTTTTAACAAGCTCAAGATCAATTCCCTTTTCATCATAGATATATCCGTTGGAATCAGATAGGGCAATCACCTTTGCCCCAAGCTGCATAGCCTTTTCTGCCGCATATATCGCAACATTGCCTGAGCCGGAAATAACAACGGTTTTTCCGCTGAAATCGGCACCCTTTTCCTTAAGCATCTCCTCTGTGAAATAACACAGTCCGTAACCCGTTGCCTGAGTTCTTACAAGTGAGCCGCCGTAGTTAAGCCCCTTACCTGTCAGTACCCCCGTAAAGCCGTTTCTTATTCTCTTATACTGACCGAACATATAACCTATTTCTCTTGCACCCACACCTATGTCTCCTGCGGGAATATCCGTATTCGAGCCTATATGCTTTGAAAGCTCTGTCATAAAGCTTTGGCAAAAGCGCATAACCTCCATATCGCTTTTTCCTTTAGGGTCAAAGTCACTGCCGCCCTTTGCACCGCCGATGGGAAGCCCGGTGAGCGAATTTTTAAAAATCTGCTCAAAGCCGAGAAATTTAACTATACCCTCATAGACCGACGGATGAAAACGAAGTCCGCCCTTATAGGGGCCTATGGCACTGCTGAACTGTACCCTGAAACCACGGTTGACCCTGACTTTGCCCCTGTCATCCACCCAAGGAACACGGAATTTTATCACCCTTTCAGGCTCAACTATTGTTTCCAATACACCTTTTTCAATATACTCAGGGTGCTTTTCCAATACCGGTTCAATAGATTCGAGCACCTCACGGACAGCCTGATGAAACTCCGCTTCACCTCTGTTGCGTTCAATTACTCTTTCCATAAGTCCTTTAAGGTATTCATTTTTAAAACTCATACTATCAACCTTTCAGCCATTACTACAACATAAATTATATGGAGATAATCTTTATTTATGCCATAAATTCAAGGCAAAAAAAGAGTTCTGCTGCATTACCGAGTGTCGGCATACTGCAGCAGAGCTCTGCTTTTCGGTTTTACTGCTTATGCTTATAGCTCTTGCAGAAGTGAGGAACAGCCATTGCGTCAGGGCTTGTCTTTTCGTGTGAAACCTCAATCTTGTCAAGTGTGCACTTATCACAACCTACATGATATTCACACTCGCTGACGGAACACTTTACACCTGTATTTTCCATAAAAGTCACCTCCTATACACCGTGAGAAGCTCACCGTGGTATAAATATTATTGCTGAAAAAATGACCTTTATTCATAAAACAGCTTAAGAGCAAAAAAAGAAAGTCCCGATGTGACTCAAGGACTCTCTTTTAAGTTTTGACAACTAACGGACAGAAAAGCCGTACTTTAAGTTATTTTGCAAAATTTGTAAAAAATTCAATTATGCCTCTGATAAATTCATAAATTTTATATACCATCTCAAACACTACCGAAACGATACCCTTAACGCCGTATTTTTCGAGAATGTCCACTGTATCATCACCGATAATTTCATCCATTCCGTTTCCGTAATCAGCCGCAGTATAAGGATTTTTAGAATCGTATTCTGCCGCCTCACCGTTCATCAGTGTGAAGTCAAAGTTGCGCTGACCGACAGGAGTGAAGGTGCTGATAAGATAAGTGACACTGATTTCAAAATTCTTAAGGCTTACCTCTGAGAATTCACCGTTAAATTCAATCGCCTTGCTTTCACCGGGGGCGAGAACAATCGGTGCAAAGCCGAAATCGATATCATCCGTTCCCTTAACATTAATTGCAGTTACAACAATATTGCTTTCTGCACAGATATTTTTAATTATGAGCGCGCTATCCTCTGATGAAACATAGCCTTCCGTGCTGCTGTTAAACTGAGCGTGAACAGCGTGGGCGGGGTTTGTTGTTGCATGGAACTGAGGGAACCTTTCAAATGAATGAACATCATAGCTTTCATCGTTGAGAAGAAGTGTATAAAGCAAATCACGGGTATATTCATCCTTATAGGTCATACCGTGGTGGTAGTCCTGAACATACCAGGTATGCTCGGGAAGATAGCCGGTTGATGCATCAACGGTCATTGTGGGTGAAAGCTGATTGAAGCCTGTGTCAACAGCCTGAATATAACCGTCGGCAAATCTCTCACCGAAGGGTGCACAAACAGCTCCCGTAGCAGCAGTAGTGGGAATAATTGCATCGGAGGAAACTGTCATACCGGTTACAATCTGAATATCATAACCCGCCATAATATATACATTTGTACCTGCCTGCTGAGCTTTTCTGAAGCCGTCATAGTAGTTGTAATCTCCGTCGGCAGACATTATTTCGTAGTGCATAAAGTCGCTCTTTTCAATAAGTCCTGCATTTAATTCTTCATCAAGAAGCTCTGCTTTAAGTGTATCGTAATGCTCCACGGGGATGAAGTCCCAAAGACTGCCCCAGTATCCTATGGTTTCAAAGCAATAGGGTACGAGAGCAGTTGCAAGCTCATCAAGGAAGCCGAGAAGCCCTGCTTCCATAAGATAATGCAAATCTTCCTCAAGCATCATAGCGTGCTGAATGAAAACGAGAAGACCAACATCACCGAAATTAAAGCCCTCATGATTATAATTAAATGCATCGTATGCGATGCCTGCTCCGCCGAGGGCAGGGAAGGTAAGCACCGCATTATTCACCTTGCCCTCTTCGCCGTAAAGTGTAAGATATGTACCCGTTACCTGACCGCCGTGTGAAACTGCAAATATATTTACTTTTTCACTGCCTGTATATTCGAGAACTGCATCAATATAGTCTCTCAGACATTCTGCCGCATCAACTGCACCGAGTCTGAAATCGTAGCCAAAAGCAAAGGTGTTCTCTGCACCGACTTCATCGCACACGTGGGACATAATCTCCGATTCCTGCTGATGTCTGCCGTCGGGATAATTTTCTCTAAGGTATTTGAAGTTAGTCTCTTCGGGTGAGCTGACTGCAAGATAAACGTCCTTGTTATAGGGCGAACCGTCGGGATTTGACTTGATGTCAACAAAAATTCTGTTGAAGCCCTCGCCAAGACGCTTTGCAATAGGGTCAACATCACCTGCAAGAAGATAGGTTGCAAAATCGGACACAATACCGCCGAGATTGCCTGATGATGCACCGCCTACAAGGTCTGCGGCAGCACCCCAGCTCCATACGGTTACTTTTTCACCTGTTTCTTCGTCAATCTTATAAAGCTCACTTGACATAAATCCGGGAACAACAATAACCGGATATTTGGTTTTGTTTGTGATTTCATAGGCTCCGGATATACCCATAGAGCACAAGGATATAAGCATTACAAGGCTGAGAAGTAATGACAAAGCTTTTTTCATTTTTTCATTCTCCTTTTTACACCGTCAAATATTAACGTATTTTGGTAATTGTAACACAAATAAAAGACAAATACAAGAATTTATATATAAAAAACTGTCGCATTTCATTTTGCGACAGTTTTGAGCTTACTGTTCTTTCTTATTTTTGTCTGATTTTATAATTTGAGGCTTGCTGTCACTACTTTTCTTTTCAGCAGCTTTCTTTACAGCAGACTTTACAGGCCTTTCTCCGTCTTCTTCCTCTTCATCATCGTCTTCATCATCGTCGCCGTCTTTCTTTTTCATTTTCGGAAGAGCAATACAGATAATGACAGCAAGAACAGCAGCAACAGCGATTCCTGCCGGAACAAGATAATCGCTGTCGCTGTCACCTGTTTTGGGATTGACATAGGTTTCATAATAACCTTCATCAACGGCAATAACCTGCAAAGCAACTGCTACGACACTCAGAAGCATAAGCGCCGCCATGATAATGCAGATAATCTTTATCGCCTTTTTTGACATCATAGTTTTTTACCTCCGAAAGCTGTGGACTGCTTCTTATTTTAACACCGGCAGGCATTTGTTGTCAAGTACCCGGCATCACAGTTTGGATTTACAATACAGGTTTACAAACAGAGCTTTAAGTTTTTGGCTAAACTATTGAAATTCCCTTTAAAGGGGTATATAATATACAGGAAATATTTAGAAAGAGGTTGGCAATATGAAGAAATCAACTAAAATAATCGGCGGTGCCATTGTTGCCGCTGCTGCCGCAAATGCAGTTCATGCAGCTGTATACCGTCCTAAAAAGACAGAGTCTACTCCACTGCCGGAAGAAGAAATCAAGGTTCAGAGATACCGTGATAACCTTTCTAAGGCGGTTCAGTTCAAGACCATTTCAAACAGAGATTCCCAAAAGGTTGACTGGAAGGAATTTGAAAAGTTTCACAAGTTCCTTGAAGAGGCATATCCTCTCGTTCACGAGAAGCTTGAAAAAGAGGTTGTTCCTCCCGCAAACCTTCTTTATCGCTGGAAGGGCTCAAAACCCGAGCTTAAACCTATAGCTCTTCTTGCCCATCAGGACGTAGTTCCTATTTCAAAAGGTACCGAGGATGACTGGGTGCACGGGCCCTTTGAAGGTCACGACGACGGTGAATTCATCTGGGGTCGCGGTACCCTCGATATGAAAAACCACCTCATTGCAGTTATGGAATCCGTTGAAGCTCTCCTCGAGGACGGCTTCGAACCCGAAAGAGATGTTTATCTTCTCTTCGGCGATAATGAAGAGGTTGTTGCCAATGCAGAAAACGGCGCTAAAGACCTTATGGAAACACTCAAAAACAGAGGCATCACTCTCGACAGCGTCATCGACGAAGGCGGCGCTATCATTCCCGTAAACGTACCGGGCGTTCTTAATGACAAATACCTTATCGGTGTGGGTATTGCAGAAAAGGGCTATTCAGATATTGAAATTGTTGTAAACGGTAAGGGCGGTCACTCCTCACAGCCTCCCAAGCACAATGCACTCGGTGAGCTTGCACGTGCAATTCAGGCTCTTGAGGATAATCAGTTCAAATCCTCCTTCAATCAGCTTATGAAGGACCTTATGGATGCTGTTGGCAGAGAGTGTACATATCCTGTTCGCCTTATCACCTGCAACATTCCCCTTTTAAGACCTGCTATTCTTCAGATAGCCAAGCAGATTCCTTTCGGTGCCTGCTTCGTAAGAACAACAACTGCAGTTACCATGGCTCAGGGCAGCCCTGCCGCCAACGTACTTCCTCAGCGTGCATCAGCTATTGTTAACTTCAGAGCAATGCCCGGCACAACTAAGCAGGATCTTGTTGACCATATCAGAAAGGTATGCAAAAACGATAATCTCGAAATCAATGTTCTTAACTCAAAGGAAGCTTCTAAGTTCTCCCCCACTGATTCAAGAACCTTCAAGATCATCGGCGATATCTGCAAAAACCTTGAACCTAACTCAATCATCGCTCCCTATCTTGTTATGGGCGGCACAGATGCTTATAACTATGAGCCTATCTGCGATAACATTTATCGCTATGCTCCCTTCAGAGTAAGTGTTGAGCTTCTTCGCTGTACTCACGGCACAAACGAGAGAGTTCCCGTTTCCTGCCTTGAAGATGCTCTCAAGTTCTTTAAGAACTATATCAGACGTGCGAGCGCTGAGGACTGATTTATAGTAGTCAGTAGCCGGTAGTCAGTAGTCAGGGAACGCCTTGCGGCGTTCGGACCCTTCCGTCAGCCTTACGGCTGCCACCTTCCCTTTCAGGGACGGCAAGAGTCGTATAATTGATATCGTAAAAATGAGAGAGCTCCGTGTGGGGCTCTCTTTTGGTTTTACATCACTCAAAAATTTTTAATCATTCAAATCTTTTATATTCATTTTCAACGCTTCCGTCACCGCGGTAAACAAGTTCAAGCTCATCGTCCTCAAATGTATAATCAAACTCTTCTTCATAGCCGTCGAAGGTTACGATGATTTTATCTTTTGTAATTTCATATGTACCTTCTTTTACATCTCCTTCAACACCGCCACGGACAGTAACTTGCTTTACTTCGCCATCATCAAACTCATAAACGGAAAGGCACTGTTTTCCTATTGCTGAAGCGTACCAGGAATAACTCCACCGTCCCTGCAAAGCATCATCGATTTCTTCTGCATCAAAACCTCCGCAAGCGCAAAATGTAAAACACATTAAAACTGCAAGCAATAACACTGATATCTTTTTCATTTTTATCAACCTTTCATTTTTATTTGCTTCGTGTTAAATCCTTCCTATCCTCCTTAAAAATAAAAAGTGTGTGCAAACCGAAGAATGCACACACGAAAAATGCAAAACTTCGATTAGCTACCACACTAAAATATATTTACCACCATACAAGAAATGAGGAAATAGAAGTCAGCATTTTTACCAAGGTAAAAAATAGCCCACTTCAAGTATGGTCATTGTTATTATATTTTAGTGTGGTAAATTCAGTTTATCACTTTTCGTTTTAAAAATCAACTATTTTTTTAGGACCTCTCCGTCACGGCTACACCGTGCCACCTCTCCTTTCAGGAGAGGCATAAACTCCATCCGTCGGTTTAGCCGCCATCTTCCCTTGAAGTCGCAGGCAAGATTTAACAAGAGATACATATAGGCTCATCGGTCGCCGTGGGCGTCGACCGCTACGGGTTATCGTAAACGGTGCACTTCATCGGATGAATTGCACCGTTATGCATTAAAAAGGACGCCCGATGGGCGCCCCTAGAAGAATTATTTAACCTCACATAAGCTCACAAACAAGCTCGCTGAACTCTGTGGGATTATCAATGGATTTGCCTGCAATCAGACATGACTGTGCATAGAGAATTTTTGCATATTTTGCTGTCTTTTCTTTATCTGTTTCGTAAAGTGATCTGATTTTATCTGCAACAGGGTGATCCTTGTTGATTTCAAGCACAACCGTTGCTTTTACACCGCCGTTTGCACCGGGCATTGCCGAAAGCACCTTTTCCATACCGAGGCTCATCATACCCTCGCTTGTAAGGCATACGGGATGATTGCGAAGCTTATTTGTAAAGCGCACCTCACTGATTGCTTCGCCGATGCTCTCTTTGAGGAAGGTCAGAAGATCTTTTGCTTCTTCGTTTTCAGCCTTGAGAGCCTCCTTTTCTTCCTCGGTATCAAGGTCGAGATTTGCCGCACAAATATTTGTGAAGGTCTTACCCTTGTATTCACGGAGCATCTGAAGTGCAAACTCATCCACATCGTCAGTGCAGTAAAGAATCTCGTAGCCCTTTGCCTTTACGCTGTCTGTCTGGGGCAGAAGGTCGATTTTATCTACGGTTTCACCTGTTGCAAAGTAAATTGTATTCTGACTTTCAGGCATACGGTCAACATACTCGGAAAGTGATGCAAGCTTCTTTTCATTTGAGGAAACAAACATAATAAGATCCTGCAGAGTTTCCTTGTTTCTGCCGTAATCGCTGTAAAGACCGTACTTGAGCTGTACGCCAAAAGCATTGTAAAATTCTTCGTACTTTTCACGGTCGGTGCGAAGCATTTTTTCAAGCTCGGACTTGATTTTCTTTTCTATATTCTTTGCAATTACCTTAAGAAGGTGATCCTGCTGAAGGGTTTCTCTTGAAATATTGAGTGTAAGGTCGGCAGAATCTACAAGACCCTTGACAAATGAGAAGTAGTCGGGAAGAAGCTCCTTGCACTTTTCCATAATAACTACACCGTTAGTATAAAGTGCAAGACCCTTTTCGAAATCCTTTGAATAGTAATCGAAGGGAGCGTGCGCAGGAATAAAGAGAAGTGCATCGTAGGAAATCTGTCCCTCAGTCTTGGAGTGGATAGTCTTTAACGGTGCTTCATAGTCATAGAATTTTGACTGATAGAAGCTGTTATAATCCTCATCGGTGATTTCGCTCTTGCTCTTTCTCCAGAGAGGTACCATTGAATTGAGCTGTGTTGCTTCGGTTACGGTTTCGTATTCGTCTTCACTACCCTCTTTGAGCTCTGTTCTTTCCATATCGAGCATAATAGGATAGCGTATGTAATCGGAATAT
>JAZSPQ010000100.1:0-21981 GCA_045537485.1 Acutalibacteraceae bacterium
CGGAAGATATTCAAAAATGCTTGACGCGGGTAAGTATCATATTCTTGGTGGCAGCAGAGTAGATATTCTTAATGTTAAGGATGCAATTGTATCGGAAAGAGCTTCACTTGAAACACTTCTTAAAGATGAGAAAATCAAAGAAGCTGTATCTGTAGTTGAAGTTAAAGATGAGCAGCTTGCACTGCATTTTATTGACGGAAAATTTACGGATGTTCTGCCTCAGGGTAAATACGCCTTTTGGAAAACAGAAAATAGCCATGAATTCAAAATAGCAGATATTTCTTCACCTTATGTTGATAAAGAAATCTCTGATTACATATTCGCAAATATTCCTGTTAAATACTATGTAAGAATAAATGTTGTTCAGGACCACAAGGCTCTTCTTTATTTTAACAATAAGTTTGAGAAGATTCTTGACTCCGGTGTTTACTACTTCTGGAAAAACTCTGTGGATATTGGTGTGAGATTTATTGACACCCGTCTTACACAGATGAATATTACCGGACAAGAAATTCTGACACACGACAAGGTTGCTCTCAGAATAAACTTTGTTTGTAATTATAAGGTTACAGACTACATAAAAATTCACACAGAAATCGACGACTATATTGAACAGATACATATAACTTGCCAGCTTGCACTTCGTGAGTATGTCAGCAAGCATAAATTTGATGAAATTCTTGAAAACAAAGAACAGATGACTGCCTTTGTTTTTGAAAAGCTTAAATCAAAAGAAAAAGAGCTGTTTGTTGAATTCAAGGATGCTGGTGTTAAGGATATTATCCTTCCCGGTGAAATCCGTGATATTATGAATACAGTTCTGATAGCAGAAAAGAAAGCACAGGCTAATGTTATCACACGCCGTGAAGAGGTTGCCTCAACAAGGTCACTTCTTAATACCGCAAAGCTTATGGATGAAAACAAAACTCTTTATAAACTTAAGGAGCTTGAATTTCTTGAGCGTATCTGTGAAAATGTTGGTAATATCGAAATCAGCGGTAAAGGCGATGTTCTTACACAGCTTGCTGAAATACTGCAGAGTAAAGGTGCATAACCTTTTTCGGTGCTGCTATATATAAACTTAAGTTGCGAGTCTGATGAATTATCTCATTCTCGCAACTTTTTTTCCGTGAAAAATTAAAGCTTACTTGGTAAAATATAACTGTAAGATGAAATAGGAGGTAAGTTCCATGACAGTAGAACAGGCATTTTACTTTAAAATTATGCTTATATGCGGATACAGTGACGAATTGTATGAATATATTGAAAAGGCTCTGAATGAACAAGCCACCTATGAGGAAGTTCTTGTTGACCTTGCCTTTTGTGGCTATAATGAAAAACAAATGTTGTCAGTTTTAGAAGCATACATACGGCAGAAGAAAGAAAAAGTTGATTATGATGTGATTATTGAAAGTATATTCAGCTTTCTTCAGAATAAATATCTTGACAGTGGAACATCTGTTGAAGCTTTGGTCAAGCTGATGTACAGAATAGGACAGCTTTCGGAATTAAACTCGGAAGAGGAAGAGCCTTGGTTTACAATGAGGATTTTTCATAGTCTTTATGAAGATTCAGAAGAAGGATATATAGATAAAGACGGTTATCTTGCGTGTTTGAAATCATTTATATTTGAAAGAGAATATTGTAGCGACTTTCAAATTTATAAACCCGTAAAGCAATTAAGAATTAAAACATATTTACAAAATCTGATAAACAAATTAAAATCAAAATAATAGAAAGGAAGATAACTATGTTAGAAATCAGCGGAAAGTTTTGTACCGCAAAGGTTTATATTGATACAGTTGAAGATACTGCCAAGGAGCAGATTAAAACACTCTGCGACCAGAGTTTTGCCGAAGGATGTAAAATCCGCATTATGCCTGATGTTCACGCAGGTGCAGGATGCGTAATCGGCTTTACGGCTGACCTTGGAGCAAGGGTTATTCCTAATATTGTCGGTGTTGATATCGGGTGCGGTATGCTTACGGTTGATCTTGGTTTTAATGATGTAGATTTTGAAAAGCTCGACCGTATTATAAGAGAAAAAATTCCTTCCGGTAAGGATGTTCAACCCGGCAGACTTATCCGTTTACCCGAAATACAGAACCTTCATTGCTACAGAGAGCTTAAGGATGCCAAAAGACTTGAGAGAAGTGTAGGCTCGCTTGGTGGCGGTAATCACTTCATTGAGATTGATGTTGATGATGAGGGAAGAAGATACCTTGTTATTCATTCGGGCAGCCGTAATTTAGGAAAGCAGGTTGCTGAGATTTATCAGAAAATGGCTATTGAGATTCATCGTGGTATTGAGGAATACTGGGCGGAGCGTGACAGAGTAATTACCGAATACAAGGCTCAGGGCAGAAGAAAAGAAATAGAAGCAACCTTAAAGGAAATGAAGAAAGCCTTTCAGTTAAAGGTTACGGAAGTTCCTGAAGAGCTTTGTTACCTTGAGGGCAAATACCGTGATATGTATCTTCACGATATGCAGTTCTGTCAGCAGTTTGCTCACCTTAATCGTTTTATGATGGCAAAGCTTATACTTAACAACCTTTTCGGTAAAGAGGTTGAGGATTTCGAACATTTTGAAACGGTGCACAATTATATTGATATGGAATCAAACATAATCCGTAAGGGTGCAGTATCGGCTCAGGAAGGTGAAAAGCTTCTTATCCCTATCAATATGCGTGACGGAAGCCTTATTTGTGTCGGCAAGGGCAATGAGGACTGGAACTGTTCGGCTCCTCACGGTGCAGGCAGACTTTTCAGCAGAAATACTGCAAAGGATAAGTTTACGGTTGAAGAGTTTCAGAAGAGTATGGAAGGAATTTTCAGCACTTGCATCAGTGATAGAACTCTTGATGAAAGCCCTATGGCATATAAGAATATGGATGATATAGTCAACAATATTACTCCTACGGCAGATATTGTTAAGATTATTAAGCCTGTATATAATTTCAAGGCTGAATAACAAAAGAGCAGAGGGTCAAATCTCTGCTATTTTATATATCACATCACAGTATCCGTCAGCTCACCCGCTACATCAAAGCTCACAAACCTCATTATACTTTCCTCGTTTGCACCGAAACTTAAAAAATTCACACTGCCGTACCATACAATATGATTATCAATAACGGTAAACTTCTGATGAAAGTCTGATTTATACATTACGTTTACTCCACAATTTTGTAATAAAGTGGTATTTTCTTTTACTGTTTCTTGTTCGGACTCTTTGAAATTTTCGGGCGGACGTGTGATAACGGTTACGCTTACTCCGTTTTGTAAGGCTTGTGTTAAAATCTTTGAAAGCTGTGATATTCTGTTTTTTCTCATAAACGGGCAGACTATAATAACTTCCTTGTGTGCCGACTTGATATCTTGACGGTAAACGGGATAAAAACTCTTGCCGTCATAGATCAAGTCAGGTGTTACACTGTGGTCATTGTCAATTTTAATTTTGTATCCAATTGAAGAATAACCCTTGAGCCTCTTTTGATACATCCTTTCAAGTACCGGAATATGCACATCAACATAGTCGTAAATCTGTACTTCGCTTTTGTCCGGATAGTTTCTGTGAAGTCTGCCGGCATACTGTGCAACCTTGCCTTTCCATGCAATAGGTAGAGCAAGAAAAAGAGTGTCAAGCCTCGGATAGTCAAAGCCTTCTCCTACATATCTGCCCGTTGCAATAATAATGAGCGATTCGTTGTCGGGGATTGTCTCTAGCTTTTCTAAGGTTTCACGGCGCTCTTTATGAGAAGATGTGCCAAAAAGGGTAATGATGTTCTGACTGTGCCCGGAAAGCATATCCTTCAGCTTCAACACGTGTTCCCGTCTTTCCGTTAATACTATCGGCACTCTGCCATCTTTCACGGCTTTGATAATATCATTTACAATGTAGCTGTTGCGAAGTTCGTTTTCAGAAAGGTTTTTGTAAATTTCTGTGATTTTTTTATCCTTATTTTCACAGCGATAGGGTGTAAATCTCGGCACGAGATAATGTTCAAAACTTCTCTTTTCTGCCTGGGATTTTGCATCTACCTTGTATCGTATAGGACCGCATTGCATAAAGATAATCGGATGATGTCCGTCTTGTCTTGCAGGTGTGGCGGTAAGGCCATAAACATACTTTGCATTAGCAAATTTCAGTATCTTTTCAAAGTTAACAGCGGACACATGATGACATTCATCAACGATAATCATCCCGTAATTGCGAACAAGTTCTTTAACCCCATCTTCTGAAACGAGGGATTGCATAACTGCAACATCAACAACACCGTTAAGTGTATTTTTGCCTGCACCAAGAACACCGACAGGTGACCAAGCTTTTCTTCTACCCCTGCCTTTTGTCTTTTCGGGCGGAGCAATGTTTATTGTGAGAAATTGCTCTAATGACTTTTGCCATTGAGCCATAAGGCTTTGTGTATGCACAAGAACAAGAGTGGTGGTTTTTCTTGCTCCGATAAGATAAGATGCAATAACTGTTTTACCGAACGCTGTGGTTGCAGAAAGAACTCCAATATTATGTTCAAGCAATGCATCTGCGACAGGCTGTTGTTCTTCACGCAAGGTTCCGTTAAATTCCACCGGTATTTCTGTGCCGTGATTGGTTTTGTCTGTTACTGTAATTTTTGTACCTGAGAATAAATCTAAAAGAGCAGTTTCACAACCTCTCGGTAAAGCAATATAGTCATCAAATATATCTGCGGTACAAATAATCCTCGGTTTATCGTATATAGGAAGCCTCATAGCCTGACTTCGGTAAAAGTCTGGATTTCTGAACGCCGCCAAACGCTTGATTTTATTTCTTACACCTGCAGAAAGTTCTTTGATTGGTATGTACAGCATATTGGAACGCACGATTTCAAGGGTTTCGGGAAAATCGTCATCGGTAAGTTCAAGCTGCTTTTTGCTTTTCCAAGGTTTGTCCTCCTTATCGGAAATCAGTTCTCCTAAATCACCTGATTGGCAGAGAGTGGCAACCAATTCATCCACTCTTTCGGAAGATAACTTATGTATGTTGCCAAGATACTCCCATTGGTCGGGATAGGGCGTAAAGCTTTCGTCAACAAATAAGCTGTTCCCGCTTTTCCTTGCATTACCTTGAAGTGGTAGAGCGACAAGATTTCCAAAACCACCTTTCGGCATAGTGTCCTGATTAGGAAAGAATCTGTCATAAGATTTGAAAGAAATATTGATTTTCTCCATAGTTCTTGTCAGAATTCCACTTCCGAGTTTTCGTGCAACAGAAGCTGTTATAGGCTCTGTGAAGAAAATCCATGCGTGAGCACCGTTGCCGGAACGGGAAATCTCAACGCTGACAGGTATATCAAACTCTTTACAAGTGTTTCTGAAAGCAGATACATCCGATTCAAAGTTTTCTTCATCAAAGTCTGCACATAAAAACAGGCAGGTTTCATCTGTCAGCATCGGATAAATGCCGACAACATCTCTGCCGTATGAATCTTTTCCTAATAAGTGTCTGTAAATATCCTTATCAGTAAGAGTCATCAGTTTGCGATTAGGACACGCAGAACACTTATATTTTTTCTTGTCACAAAATTCTTCATTCCACTCATTTTCACAAACAGGCTGATATCCGCTTTTGTCCAAGGTTTTACTGTACCAACGGCGTGCGAAAATATCCTCTCTGCCTTTGAAAAGCGAACGGAAAAGATTGATTTTTTCTTCGGGAGAGCTATGTTTGTTGATGGATGATATTGAAATTTGGGGAGTAGTTTCTGCTTCGGGCATAACGAGACCAGTTTTGTCTTTGAGAAGAGCCAGCTCTGCTTTCAATTTTTTGTTTTCTTCGAGTAGGAGGTTGTATTTTTCTAACATATCAGAATATTCGTCTTTCATATAAATGCCTCCTTTTTGTTTTTATTATACCAAAACCCGTAATTTAATCAATAAAAACTGAATAAATGCTTTGAATAAAATGTTGACATTTTTGCAAAAATATATTAAAATGTGATTAGACAAATCACGATTATACTGCATTTAGAGATTGTGTGAGGAGGATTCTTATGTTTATCGGTAGAGAGAATGAACTAAAGTTTTTAAACAATTGCTATGAAAGCGATAATGCGGAATTTGTTGTTCTGTATGGACGACGCAGAGTAGGAAAGACAGAAACCCTTTCTGAATTCTGTAAGGGAAAGCCAAATGTTTTTTACTCCTGCAGAGAGTATACAACGGAAAAACAACTTAAAGAGTTTTCGGAAGCTCTTCTTTCTTGGAAGCCTGAGGTTAAAGCATATACGGACAGCTTTGCTGATTGGGATAGGGCATTTTCTTTCATCGGAGAAATGGAAGGTGACAGAAAAACAGTAATTGTAATAGATGAGTTTCCTTATATGTGTAAAAACAATCCAAGCATACCTTCAATATTGCAAATTGTATGGGATACGGTTTTGAAGGATAAGAATATTATGCTTGTTATATGCGGAAGTTCTATGAGTTTCATTGAAAAAGAGCTGCTTTCTGAAAAAAATCCGCTTTATGGCAGAACAACAGGCATCTACAAGATGTTGCCGATGCCGTATTATGATGCAATTAAGTTTATGCCTGGGTTTTCTTATGAAGATAAACTTATAGCATATGCTATACTTGGAGGTATCCCTCATTATTTAAAGCAATTTGATTCCAAAAAGACTCTTAAAGATAATATAATAGACAAAATTCTTACTAAGGGTACTGTTTTGTATTCTGAGGTTGAATTTTTGCTTAGGCAAGAGCTTCGCGAAACCTCTATTTACAACACTATTATTGAAGCTATTGCTTTAGGCAATACAGCATTTAATGAGATTCTGACAAAAACCGGCATCGAAAAAAGCAAATTGAGTGTATATCTGAAAAATCTTATTGAGCTTGGAATTGTTGAAAGAGAGTTTTCAGTTCTGGCAAGTGCTAAAGAGCACGCAAGCAGCAGTAAAGGGTTATATAATCTTACGGACAATTATTTCAGGTTCTGGTATGCTTTTGGGTATTCCAATCTGTCTGAACTTGAAAACGATGATGCTATTGGTGTATGGGAAGATTATATTGAAAATTCACTTCACGATTTTGCATCAAAATCTTTTGAAAAAGTCTGTATTGATTATATGTATAATATGAATAAGCAAAGGATGTTACCATTTAGATTTTCAAAAATTGGGCGTTGGTGGGGAACGGTTACAAAAGATATTGAAGGTAAAAAGGTAAGTCAGGCAGAAGAAGTTGATATACTTGCCACGGACAAGAATGAAAATAAATATATATTGGGTGAATGTAAATTCCGTAGGGAATTGTTTGATAATGCTGAACTCAGAAAATTAAGAGCAAAAATTAAATTCAGTGAAGAAATGTATTACTATTTGTTTTCTCTGTCCGGCTTTACTGATGCAGTTATAGAAAGGTCGGAAACAGATAAAAATGTATTTTTGATAGATATCGGAAAGATAATAAATGATGTTGTTTGATTTTTCTTTTGCACATCATTATCAGAAACTATAGGTCACAGAAACATTGATATAACAACAGAGGTGATATTATGCTGAACTATCAGAGTTTGTCAGCAGAATTAACGGAACAGATGTTAGCTGACAGAAAAAACGGTACTTTGCCTATGGTAGGTTTTGACGAAGTTAACGCCATTCGCAGAAACAATCAAAGAGATAAAGCTAATGTAATACGAACGGCATTTATACGGGATATTGATAAAATAATGCACTGCCCTTATTATAACCGTTATGCCGATAAAACGCAGGTGTTTTCTTTTTATAAAAACGATGATATTACACGAAGAGGTCTGCATGTCCAATTAGTTTCACGTATTGCAAGAACAATCGGTAAGGCGCTGAATCTGAATCTTGATTTGATTGAAGCGATTGCCCTTGGTCACGATATAGGACATACTCCCTTCGGACACGCAGGCGAAAGGTTTCTTGATGAACTTGTTTATGAACACATTGGGAGGAATTTCAGCCACAATATACACTCTGTTCGTGTGCTTGACAGCATTTATCCTTATAACATAAGTTTGCAGACACTTAACGGCATTGCAGCCCACGATGGTGAAATGGAACTGTCCGAGTATCATCCGCAACCAATTGATGATTTTGAAACTTTTGACGAGCAGATTGAATCATGCTATCTTGATAAATCAAATATAAAAAAGCTTGTGCCTGCTACTTTGGAAGGCTGTGTAATGCGTATTTCGGATATAATCGCATACCTCGGAAAAGACCGTCAGGATGCCGAAAAAGCACAGCTTATTAAAAACAAGGATTTTGAACCGAGTGCGATTGGTACATATAACGCGGAGATAATAAACAATCTCATTGTCAATATTATTGAAAACAGCTACGGTAAGCCTTATATCAAAATGGATGAAGACCATTTTGAGGCTTTGAAAAAAGCTAAAGCTGACAATTATATGCTTATATATAAAGAGGATTCGGTAAATGATGCTTTGCAGAACACCATAAAACCAATGATGTCAGAGGTTTACGAAAAACTGCTTGATGACCTGATTAACGGAAATCTTACTTCGCCGATTTTCAGCCATCATATTGATTATGTTAATGGTGCACATTACGCCCGTAATATACCCTACGCGTCAACTGAACCTAATCAGATTGTTACTGATTATATTGCGAGTATGACAGACGATTATTTTATCGATCTTTATGAGTATCTGTTTCCTGGTAGCGACAAGAAAATTACCTATAAAGGCTATTTTGATTAATGCTTTGAAGGGTGCGTTTTTGCGTGTATCGGGAGAGCGCTTGAATGGCATTCAAGAGGTCAAGAGTTCGATCCTCTCCGTCTCCACCAAAAAACCGAGGTCAAAAGATCTCGGTTTTTTTACTTATATGTGTTATCTTAAAAACTCGTAGAGTCGGTTATATTTTAAACTCTACGATTCATAGGTTGATAAACATGATTGATTGTGATACTATTTGGTTGATGAAAGGTGGTGTTTTTATGACATCAAAAGAGTGCGGAGAATTTATTTCTCTTCTCAGAAGAGAAAACAACCTTACTCAAAAACAGCTTGCTGAAAAAATCAATGTAACTGACAAAGCTGTTTCACGATGGGAAACGGGCAAGGGATATCCCGATGTAACATCTCTGATAGCATTGAGTGAATTTTTTGATATCAGCGTAAATGAACTGCTGGCAGGCAAAAGGATTTCTGATGAAAGTGCAAAAGAAGTCGCTGATAAAAACATCATTTCTGTTATAAAAGAATCAAAAAAAATAAAGCTAAAAAGCTTGGTTACAGTTATTGTCACATACATCTCAATGTGCATTGTGTGTTTTGTGTTAGGTTTGTTATTGATGACACCGGGAGCCGACCTCATAACGGCCGTCATTGCGGCAGCTATTGTGTGCATCGGTTTGTGTATTGCGGGAACATTGCTTGCACGCTATCAGCCCCCAAAAGTTCTGCTTGCGTTTTGCTTAACAATTGTATCTGCATGGTTGATTGTTCCATCTTTTTATTTTGTGTCACTATATTTGTTGGAAGGACTTGCTCCTTCAATAATTCTTGAAATCTTAAGTCTTATGATTATGGTTTTCGGCATCCCGGGATTTATGTTTTTAAATATAATGAACGAAAATTTGAATTCAAATCCTGTTTTTATCTATTTCGTTGTTTACGCATTGTGTGTGCTTGTGCCTGTTATTGTTACTTTCTTTGTTTTCAAATCAAAAAGAAATTTATAGATTGTTTGATTGATACTATAGCATTTTATTAAAAACGTTCTGCAACTCCGAGTAGTTTCAACTACCCGGAGTTTTCTATTTATTACGCCACTTTTTAAAATTCTTTATTACAACAATATACTTTCATTTAACTATAAAACAAGGGTGCGTTTCTGCTTGTATCGGGAGAGCGCTTGAATGGCATTCAAGAGATCAAGAGTTCGATCCTCCCCGTCTCCACCACAGCATACTGAGTAATTATTTTTTTGCCCGCTTTTAAGTGGGTGTTTTTATGGGCTGTTAGTTGAAATAATGTTTTAATTGTGATAACATAACCATATAGGTGGTGATTATTATGACATTGTCAGAAGCAAAAGAGTTATTGATTGAAAATAATATTAAATTTGAATTGCTTGAATTTAGAAATGAAGCGGAGTATTTGCAACATTCAATTTTGTTTCCATATATAAAAAAGGCAAGGCCTAATAAAGTCATCGCTATTGTTATTAAAAGTAAAAACGGAAACAAAAATATCGAACTTCAATTTAATGAAGTTGATGGAGTTTATAAATTTGAAGAAATGCGATTTGGTGAGTTTTGTTATGAAATGTTTGACTATAATGAGGAAATGCTTGTAGGAGATTTGATACATAATATTACTGAAATAAAAAAAGGAACGTTGATTGTTATTGGTTTGAATGATATAAAGCATCAGCGTTGGCTTGCTGATGCTTGCTTCGATTTAAGTGACGATGATGATGAGTTTGGGAAAATTGGATTTCAAAAGGCTATGAGCAAAATTAATAAACCAAAAAGTTTTCTTTCAAAATTAAAGAAATCAAAACTTCAGTATGAAATATTTGATTGGAATTCATATCAATGTATTGTTAAGTGAATTCCTATAATTATATGTAAAATGCTCCGTGTAGTTTGTTGCTACAAGGAGCATTTCTCTATCTTATTCCACCTTATCTATTCCCACCATAAACCGTTCAAAGTCAATATTAAACTCAACTTTAAGCTTGTAACCTCTGAAAACCTCAACCCGTTTAATCAGACAATTACAATATTTATAGCAGATACTTCCATATTCCCGTTTTATATGCTATAATATATGGGCAAATGTAAATCGAGAAAAAGGGGTGTGCAGGCGATGAAGTCGGTAAAGGGAATAAAAAAGCCAAACATTTTAATCATAAATCCGGATCAGATGAGGGCAGATGCTCTTCATCACTTGGGCAATGAGGCATCTTATACACCTAATCTTGATGAATTGGGATATGACGGTGTTTCGTTCAGAAATGCCTTTTGTCAGAATCCCGTTTGTGTACCCAGCAGGTGTTCCTTTATGACAGGTCTTTATCCTCACACAAAGGGACACAGAACAATGTCACATCTTCTGCAGCCCGATGAAGAAAACCTGTTTTCCGATATGAAAAAAGCAGGTTACTATACCCTATCCTCAACCCGTGGCGACCTTATGGCGGGTCAGTATAAAAAATATCATAAGGATCTTATAGATAAGTACCTGATGTTTTCGCACATAAAAACTCCCGCTACCCTTGTTAAATCTCAGAGAGGAGAAAAGGGGAGTGATACCTTCTTTTCTTTTATGAATGGAATTATTCCTGAAAATAAACGTGGCCGTGAGATAAAGAATAACGATGATTTGTGTGTGGAGTCCGCAATAAGGCAAATTAAAAAAAGACCTGATGATAAACCGTTTTTTATGTTTGTGGGCCTGGATTTTCCGCATCCGCCCTATCATATAGAAAAGAAATACTATGATCTTATCGATGCCGATAAGCTTCAAAGCCGAATCCCGAATATAACCGATGCTGACGGCAAGTCTTTAATGGAGGTCGGGTTAAAAGATGCTTTGGGCGTTGCCGATTGGGGCGAAGAAAGGCTCAGGGAAATCCGCCGCACATATCTTGCAATGTGTGCAAAGGTCGACGATCAGGTGGGCAGGCTTGTTAGTGCACTTAAAAGCGAAGGCATTTATGATGATACTGCAATCATAGTCCTTTCCGACCACGGCGACTATACTACGGACTACGGTATCGTGGAAAAATGTCAGAACTGTTTTCCCGACTGCCTTACAAATGTACCTTTCATTATTAAGCCGCCAAAAAATATACCGGTTGACAAAGGAATAAACGATAACCTTGCGGAGCTTACGGATTTATGTGCCACAGTTTATGACCTTGCGGGAATTGACTGCAAGCGGCAGAGCTTTTCAAAGAGTCTGCTTCCCACATTGAAAAGCAAAAGCACGGCTCACAAAGAATTCGTTTTCAGTGAAGGCGGAAGACTTTTGGGTGAAAGCAACTGCTCTGAAAGTAATCTTTTCATAAACGAAAACGGTCTGTATGCTCCCAGACTGCTTTTGCAGATGAAAGAAGACGGTACCCACACAAAAGCGGCAATGATACGCTCGGCAGAATATAAATATGTGCTCAGGCTCTATGAAAAGGATGAGTTTTATGTTCTTTCCGAGGGTGAAAGCGTTAACCGAATTGACGAAGAAAAATATCAGAATATAATTGCAAAAATGAAAGAGGAAATGCTTTTGTGGTATATGAAAACCTGTGATATAGTACCTCAGAAGTATGATGACCGTTACACAAACGAATTTTTCCAAAATAACATAGCTTCTGTCGGTGTTCCGCTTTTTGTTGCAAAGGCCTTAACCGGTGCAATATCACTGACAGGCAAAACAGCATCTCAGTTTATAGATTTAATCAAGAAAAAGTTTAATGTGTGAACCTGATATGTAATCACAAACTTTGAAAATATTAAAAGGAGTTTAAAATATGGAATACTTTAAATTTATCGACAAGGTAAAATATGAAGGCAAAAACAGCAAAAATGCAATGGCATTCAGATACTATGACAAAGACAGGGTTATAATGGGCAAAAAAATGAGTGAGCACTTGCCTTTTGCCATGGCTTGGTGGCACACTCTTGGTGCCTGCGGTGTTGATATGTTCGGCTCCGGTACAGCTGATAAAAGCTTTGCAAGTGAGACGGCAACAATGGCTCACGCAAAAGCAAAGGTTGATGCAGGCTTTGAATTTATGAGTAAGCTGGGAATCGAATATTTCTGTTTTCACGACGTTGACCTTGTTCCCGAAGCCGAGGACATCAATGTTACAAATGCGAGACTTGATGAAATATCCGATTACATACTTATCAAAATGAAAGAAACGGGTATCAAGTGCCTTTGGGGCACAGCCAATATGTTCGGTAATCCCAAATTTATGAACGGAGCAGGCAGCACCAACAGTGCAGAGGTTTACTGCTTTGCGGCGGCACAGATTAAAAAGGCCCTTGATTTAACCGTAAAATTCGGCGGTAAAGGCTATGTTTTCTGGGGTGGCAGAGAGGGCTATGAAACTCTCCTCAACACCGATGTTAAGTTTGAGCAGGAAAACATTGCAAGACTTATGAAAATGGCTGTTGATTACGGCAGAAAGATAGGCTTCACAGGCGACTTTTACATTGAGCCTAAGCCGAAGGAGCCTATGAAGCATCAGTACGATTTTGATGCGGCAACCGCTATCGGTTTTCTTCGTCAATACGGTCTTGACAAGGATTTCAAGATGAACATTGAAGCCAACCACGCCACACTTGCCGGTCACACCTTCCAACACGAACTGCGTATGAGTGCAATAAACGGTATGCTCGGCTCGATCGATGCCAATCAGGGAGATACACTCCTCGGCTGGGACACAGACGAATTTCCCTTTGATGTTTATGAAGCCACAATGTGTATGTACGAGGTTCTTAAAGCGGGCGGACTTACAGGCGGCTTTAACTTTGATGCAAAGAACCGCAGACCGAGTAACACCTATGAAGATATGTTCTACGGTCATATTCTCGCAATGGATACCTTTGCTCTCGGTCTTATAAAGGCGGCAGAGCTTATCGAAGACGGCAGAATAGATAATTTCATCAAAGATAAATACTCCTCCTTCTCCGAAGGTATCGGCAAAAAAATTCTCAGCGGAGATGCAACACTCGAAGAGCTTTCGGCTTATGCCTGTGAAAAAGGTGTGACTGAAATTCCGTTCTCGGGCAGACAGGAATATCTTGAAACTATAGTGAATCAGATTTTATTTTAAGAGGTAAAATATGGAATATTATGTTGGTATTGACTTAGGTACTTCCTCGGTTAAGGTTTTGCTTTTAAACAGTAACGGTGAAGTTGTGTCAACAGTTACAAAAGAATATCCTTTATATTTCCCTCACACGGGCTGGAGTGAGCAAAACCCCGAGGAATGGTATAATCAGACCGTCTCTGCGTTAAAGGAATTGCTTTCGGATATTGACGGAAGGCTTGTCCGTTCCTTCTCTTTTTCGGGGCAGATGCATGGCCTTGTAATGCTCGACAAAGATGATAATGTTATCCGCCCTGCAATACTCTGGAACGATTCAAGAAGCGCTGTGGAAACAGATGAACTCAACGAAGATAAAGATTTTCTTCTTGACAGCACTGCTAACATTGCCTTTGCGGGCTTTACCCTTCCCAAGCTTCTTTGGGTAAAGAAAAACGAGCCTGAAAACTACGGCAAAATCAGCAAAATTATGCTCCCGAAGGATTATCTTTCCTACCGCCTTACAGGTGAATTCCGGACCGATGTTTCCGATGCTTCGGGTACTCTTTATTTCGATGTTGAGAAGCGTAATTGGTCAAAGCCTGTCCTTGAAAAATACGGTATAAAAGAACAGTGGCTCCCCGAAGTGCTTGAAAGCGATGAATGTGCAGGAATTTTAAGTGCCGGGCTTTCAAAGGAACTCGGCGCAGGTGAAGTTAAGGTTATTATCGGAGCAGGGGACAATGCCGCTGCTGCCATCGGCACAGGTGCCGTGAAGGACGGCGACTGCAATATTTCCGTGGGCACAAGCGGAACTGTTTTCACTGTCAGCGATAAATTCAGTGTAGACAGAGAAAATGCAATTCACTCCTTCTGCTCAGCAAGTCGTAACTATCATCAGATGGCTTGTATGCTTTCAGCGGCAGTTTGCTGTAATTGGTGGGTTGAAAAAATCCTTCGTGACGGTTATGACTCGGTGCTTTCAAAAGAAAGCCGCCTCGGTGAAAATGAGGTGATGTTCCTTCCTTATCTTATGGGAGAACGCTCACCTTTAAACGATACCAAAGTCAGAGGAATGTTTTACGGTATGAGCCTTGACTCTGATAAAGACGATATGAGCCTTGCAATTCTTGAGGGCGTTGCCTTTGCGCTGAAGCATAACATCGACATTATTAAGGCAATGGGAATAGAAATAACCGCCTCAAATATCTGCGGCGGCGGAACAAAAAACAAGCTTTGGCTTAAAATAATTGCAAATGTTCTCGCAATCAAGCTCAATATTCCCGAAAATCAGGAGGGGGCTTCTTTAGGTGCGGCTTTACTTGCGGCAAAGGGAGTTATGACCAAAGAACAGTATGCGGCACTTGAAAGCAAGGTGTACCGTACAAAAGAAACGGTAACACCCTGCAATGAGCTTATTGAAAAATATGAAAAGAAATATCGACAGTGGCGTAAGCTTTACCCTGCAATAAAATCAACAATGTGAAGGAGGAAGAAAAATGACTGTTATTCTTAAAGTTTTGGTTGCCTTGTTATCTGCAATAGCTATGCTTTTATCTTCATTACCTCTTAACAGGTTGACACCTTATCTTGATGTTATTCCCGATATGATTGACGTGGGTGCATATTACATTGACCTTGACTTCAATATGGGAGCTGTTTCAAAAAGACAGCTTAAAAAAGCCATATCCGAAACAACCTGTGAGCATCCCTTTGTTCTTGCGACAAAGGATAATTTTTACACAGCTAAAGCTGAATATGAAAAGGGTTCCTTTACAGATTACACAAGGGCTTTAAGCGATTCCGTGCTTGACAATGCAAACGCACTTCTTGATAAAAGCATTTATCATCTTATGGATTATGTTCTTGACGAAGAAGACAGTATTCTTCCGATTTCAAGAGAGGTTATAAACCGTATGGTTATCTTAGGCTATGCGTGGCAGATCACAGGCGAAGAAAAATACGCCGAAAGAGCCTGGGAAGAGCTTGAAAATGTTTGTAATTACAAAGATTGGTGCACTTCTCATTTTTTAGCAACGGCAGAAATGGCTCTTGCGGTATCAATAGGCTATGACTGGTTTTTCGATTATCTTACCGTGGAGCAAAAGGATTTCCTGGCAGAAAAGACCTACGAATATGCAATCAAACCTGCTCTTTCAAAAAACTACTTAAAAAACTGGTTTACCTGGTCCAAGAATAATTGGAACAGCATTTGCTACAGCGGAATCGGTATTGCTTGTATGACCTTCAGCTCATACTATCCCGATGAGGCGGCGGAATTTCTTTCGATGTGCTATAAAAATATGCCTATTGCTTTTGCCGGCTTCACTCCCGACGGTGTATATGCGGAAGGACCCGGTTACAGTCAGTCAGGTATGAATTCGATTGTGTTCTTTATTGCAACCTCAAAAAATTATCTCGGCACTGATTACGGAATAAGTGAGATTGACGGCTTTAAGGAGTTAGGTAAATTCCCAGCATATATCACAACACCGACAGGTGTTTTCAACTTCGGCGATAATAAAGACAGGATGTGCTTCTCTCCTGCACTTCATTGGTACGCTTCGGAATATGATTCGCCCCTTCTTGCCTGTTATCAGATGTGGGATATGCCCACTGAGTTCACTGCCGACACTTCGGATGCAGTGGAAAGAAACGGCAGCGGCAAGGAAGATGCCCTTTCATCACTCTGGTATGACAGAAGCTATAAAGAGGAAAGTGCGGATTTCAGCAACGAACCTCTCGCAGTGTGCCTTGAATCGGATGCAGGACAAACACTGACGCTTATGAGAAATGCCTATCTTGATAAAAACGGTACCTTTGCAGGTATCAAGGGCGGCTATAACTACACCAACCACGGAGACCTTGATATCGGAACCTTCGTTTTTGATTCTATGGGAGTGAGGTGGGCAGAGGAGCTGGGCCCCGGCAGCTACGATGCACCCGGTTATTTCCTGAATCTGCCTGCAGGCGGCAGATGGAAAAACTACTGCAAGCGTGCAGAGGGGCAGAATACTCTTGTTATAAACCCGAATATGACTCTTGACGATCAGTACGCACTTGCATCTTGCGATTTCACCTCATTTGAAGAAACCTCTGACGGCGGCAAATGCTCCCTCAATATGACAGATGCTTACCGTATGAACGGTGCGATTAAGGTCACAAGAGATTTTGAGCTTTATGACGGCTATTCCTCTCTTAAAATCACCGATAAAGTAATATGTTCCATTCCTAGTGAGGTTTATTGGTTTATGCACACAAAGGCTGATATCGCCATTTCCGAAGACGGTAAAACCGCTGTTCTTACAATCGGCGATAAGCAGATAAAGGCAACCTCTCACGCAGACGGTGCTTTCTGTGTTATGAAAGCCGAAGCCCTTAAAGGAGCCTATGAATATGACGAAGAATATTCCGATATTCAGAAGCTTACAGTTAAAATTGACGGTGTTATGAAGGCAGATATTTGTATCACGCTTGAGCCTTTAAGTAAATAATCAGACAGAAAATCACGGTGTTTCAAAAAAGACACCGTGATTTTTACTGTTCATTTTCAGTTGTAATTTCAAAGCATATTTCTTTTATACCTTTTTTTAAAAGAAAATCGTAACAATACACTGTAATATCGGCTTTATCGTATTCGTGCGGCGAGTGCTTTTCTTCCTTGATTTTTAGTGTTACCTTGTCTTTCGGATATTTAAGGGAGGTTGCGCCAAAAACAAGCTCACCTTCTTTTATCAGTGCCTTTCTTTTGCTTACAAAGCGTTCTGTAACAGACAAAGCTTCTTCAAAACTGAAAGAATCCGTAATGGATATACCCTGATATTTAATTTGGATTTTTCTTATAATTGAAATTATTTTTTCCTCGGCATAGGCTTTTGTAATATCGCAGACCGCAACATCGTTAACGTAAGAAAAATCCGCCGAGAAGCTGCTGCCCGCACCTTGCGCTTTCCCGTTTATAATCGGCACACTGTGACCGAGGGAGGAATTGCAAAAAATACTGTAACGTTTATCATCATCAAAATAATCCCGGGTATATCTTCCCGCTCCCAAGTCGCAAAACACCTGACCTTCCGTATCGGAATAGATAAAAGAGCCAAGATCATTATGATTATGAGGCTCATCATTGCTGCCGCCTTTGAAAGCAAAAGAATAAAGAGGTTTATTTATTATAAGCTGAGCGGCAGAAGGTGAAAATATTGCTTCCCGCACCGAAGAGGGAGTGCTTTGTTTTTCATCATTCCATATAATCGCTCTGTAATAATTTATCCATTTTGTGTTGGCGTTGTGCAGACAAAGCTTTTCTTTTTCAAGATATGGAACATAATCGGGCAGTTTTTTATGCAGATACCGTTGCAGTGCCAAATCCGGTTTAAAATTAATATCGGCATCAGAAAAGCTCACGGCTGTATTTCCCTTTAACAGGCACCCGCTTGCGTAAGAGGAAATCTTTTTTACCTTATCGGAACGGAATAAATCTTCCTTCCCGTCCGTGAATTTGCAAAGCAAATCAGCAAAAACGGTAAAAGCAGTAAATCCGTAAAGCCAATAGGAAGGTCCCTCAAGACAGAAGCCGTCATCGGTAAAGCCGTCTGTATAACATTCAAGTGTTTTAAAAAGCCTATTTTTCTGCTTTTTAAATTCATCGGGAAAAAGATATAAAAGAGAGCCTGCTGTATAAGCGCCGCAGACGGCTGCCCAATTCATAGAACATTTTTCCCACCAAAAACGCTCTTTTATATAATTTTTCACAAGTCTTTTTTCAATTTCCTTTTTTACTCTTTCAAGGACAGCTTCCGAAAGCTTTTCAGAAAAAACAGTACTGATTTCAGCAAGGGCAAAGCTTGTTTCAGCAACAAAAAGATCAATAACACTTTCATCAATGCTTTTTATACCGGGAACATGGGCGGGTAATGCCCAACAGTATTCGTCGCAAATTGCAAGAATGATTTTTTCCAGAGTCGGAATATATCTGTCATCAAACAAGGATAAAAGGGCACAGGATGAAAGATAGTCTCTTCTGTTGAAATATAGCTTCTCAAAATCATTTCGGTTTCCGTTTTTATAATACTTCTGTCTTTCACTCGGGGGAAAATCCTTCAATGTATCATTGCAGCTCTTTCGATACAGCTTTTCAGCCTGAACGGCAACAAAAAGATTCTTTTCTTTGTCCATGTAGCTATTCATAAAATTTACTCCGAAAGATAATCAAAGGACTTTCTTCCGCAAACAGAATGTTTGCCGTTGAAAACATCAATGTGAAGCTTATCCTCCGCACCCATAAGCGAATAAATCCTCTTTATGTTTTCGTGAGCAATTTTGCTTGCACCGATCGGAAAAAGCTTATCCTTTTCGCCCGATTCAATAAACAGCTCTTTGGGTGCTAAAGCCGAAGCGAAGTCGTAAATTTCACCCACTTCAAGAATACGGGGAATGTAGTTATCAGGGCAGTGCCACATTGATAAAATGCTGTCTTTAAAAGTGTTGACATAACCGCAGACAACAGTTTTATATATGCTGTCATCAAGCACCGAAGCATAAAGAGCCGTAAGTCCGCCGCCTGAAATACCCATAAGAGAAACCTTTTCGCTGTCAACCTTTTCCGTTTCTCTTAAAACCTTTGCACACATAAGAGCCTGTATAACTCTGACAGAAGCAGTTGTAAGTCCGTAAGGTAAAAGGTGATGGGAAAGCTCATCACAGGAGCTTATATAAAAAGGCTTCCGTAAATCGTGAGAAAGTCTTGCTTCACCGAATCCGAAAAGCTCAGGTGCAATTACAACACAGCCTCTTTTTACAAGCTCAACGGCAAAGCTTTTCTGATAGTTATCAGCATATCTTAAAAGCTTTTTGTTTCCTCTTTTAGAAATGTTAAGGATGTGCCGAACTCCGTATCCGTGACCGCATAGAGCAACCACACCGGGTGCTTTTTCCTTCAGCTCTTTAGGAATAAGAAGGAACACAGCTGTATTAAGTCCCTCACAGAGCTCCAGACTGTATTTCTGCAAGGTGTATTCGGGATAATCAAGAAGCTTTCCTGCTTTTACAAGCTTTGTTTCTTTGTTAATGTCGGCTATTTTTTTTGTCGCAAAAATTTCAGCAGCCTTTTCCTTGATTCCCTTTCCTACCCTTAAAGCATCCTCATAAGAAGCCGCATTTCTGTATGGCTCGGCTTTGATTTTTTCATAAAGGGATAACATAAACTTATCGGGAGAATAGATGCTTTTTTTCATATTTCTTCTCCTTAAAAGCAGATTGCAGCAGCTTTGATAATGTTTTTACTGTCTGAACCTATATAAACGGTGTAGCTTTCGTCAAGCTCCCATTCACCCTTTTCGGGATTATAAAACATAAGCTCGGAAATATCCGTTTCAATTTCGGCTCTAACGGTCTCGCCCTTCTTAACATTAACCCTTTTAAAGCCCTTGAGAAGCTTAACAGGTCTGTCCTTTTCTTTGTTTTCGCTTCCGAAATAAACCTGAATAATCTCATCTCCGTCAAAAGCCCCCTTGTTTGTGATTTCGGCACAAACATTTATGCTCTTTTCTGTTTTTTCAACAATAGGATTATTAATCTCAAATTCCGTATATGAAAGACCGAAGCCAAAGGGGAAATGAGGTTCAATGTACTTTTTATCAAAGAGAGTGTAACCGTGATAATAACCGTATTCTATATTCTTGTCCTTTGCCCCCAAATGCAGGAAGGAAGGATAATCCTCTGCATTCTGAGCTATTGTAAAGGGTAATTTGCCGCCGGGTGTAACATCTCCGCTGAGTATATCCGCAAGAGCATTTCCACCCTCAAGACCGCTGTAGAAGGACATAATAACTGCGTCTGCACAGTCAATCCAGTCTTTTATTACATAAGCACTTCCGCCCATTATATTAACTATGAGATTTTTGCCCAGATGCGAGAGTGCTTTAATGAGCCTCACATCCTCCTCGGGAATTCTGAGGTCGGATCGATCGCCGCCTGAACCCTTCGGCTTTTTCTTTATATTACCGAAGTTTACGAGAAATTCACCCTCCTGAAGCCAGTCACTGCCGACACACACCACTATGTAATCGCTCTTTACACAGGCTTTCATGGCTTCTTTACAGTCACAACCGTTGTAAAGAACAACATTTTCTTCTCCGAATCTGTTTTTTATACCCTGATAGGGGGTAACTGCATAAGGGCTGAAAACATTGCTGCTGCCGTGGTCGCCGGTGTTTCTCTTGTTTGCATATCTTCCCACAACTGCGATTTTCTTGCCTTCGGGTATGGGCAATATTTTATTCTCGTTTTTGAGAAGTACCATACCTTTTCCTGCCGCCTCACGGGCAAGGTTGGTATGCTCTTTTGAAAGGATGACTGATTGAGGCTGTTTTTTATACTTTGGTAAAGTGCTGATAAGAGCACGCAAAACACGGCATACTGCTTTGTCAATATCCGCTTGGGTAATTTCGCCCTTTTTGAGCTTATATCCGAGAAGTGCATAACGGAAAAGATAGGGCATTTCAACATCCATGCCTGCCTTAAGGCTTCGTGCGGCATCGTAGATGCCGTAAAAGAAATCGGAAAGTGCGAAGCCGTCAAAGCCCCACTTATCTCTTAAAATATCCGTGAGAAGCGCCTTGTTTTCACAGGCATAGGTGCCGTTAACCTTGTTGTATGCACCCATTATTGACATAGCACCTGCATCAATGCACTTTTTGAAGTGAGGAAGATATACCTCGTGAAGAGTCCTTTCGTCAGCTGTTGCATTTACGCTGAAACGAAGATCCTCAATGCTGTTGAGTGCATAATGCTTGGGGCAGGCGATAATTCCGTTATCCTGCATTGCCTTAGTCAGTGCAACTCCCATTTTACCAAGAAGGAAGGGGTCTTCTCCGTAGGTTTCCTGAGCTCTGCCCCACATAGGATTGCGAAGAAGATTTATACACACACCGGCAAAAAGGTTTGCACCGTGTGCACTTGCTTCCTTTGCCTTAACTTTGCCGATTTCGTATTCAAGTTCATCGTCAAATGCTGCACCTCTCAGCATTGAAACAGGGAAACAGGTACATTTGCCCATAACAATACCTCTCGGTCCGTCTGTAAAAAGCACGGGAGGAATGCCAAGTCTCTTACAACCGCCTGCAGGATAGGCTTCGCCGTTATAATATCTGCCTTTTGTGAGAGTGTTTTTTATCGTAACAGTCAT
>JAZSPQ010000020.1:0-3949 GCA_045537485.1 Acutalibacteraceae bacterium
TTCACCTTGCCGGCTTCTTTTCCGTGCGTGTATCAAAAGAGTTGGAGGAAGGACTTAAAAACCAAGACGCACCAAAAGAGCTGCATGCTATCGGTGTGCTTACAGCATATATCGGAAAATATCTTTTGAACGTGCCTGTTCCCGATGTGCCGCCCCTTGAGGAATATCTGCACTTTCTTCCGAACGGCATAAGACTTTACGGAGCATACATATTGGCTTACAAGGCATACAGAGAAAGGAATTTTGAAAGAGCAATCGGTATATGTGATACAGCCCTTGCTTTTTGCAACAGCTTTTATCCGGTTGCGGCAATTTATGTGCTTATAGTTGCGGCGGCATCCTTTATGGGACTTAAAAAGCCTCTTCTTGCCCGCCAGCACTTTATGATTGCGTGGGAAACTGCAAGGCACGACGGCTTTATAAAGCTGTTCGGCATACACCATAATCTGCTTCAAGGTCTTACAGAACAGTGCTTAAAAACAGACTATCCCGAAGACTATAAAAAGATAATGAAGGTTGTAAAAGAATTTAATGACGGCTGGTACAGACTTCATAAGCCGGAGGAAAACGATTTTTCTCACACCTTAACACCCATTGAAATAAGCATAACCCTTCTGTATAACCGAGACTGGAGTTCAAAGGAAATAGCCGCACACTTAGATATATCCGAGGGTACGGTAAAAAATCACATACGCTCTATTTATCAGAAGCTTTGTATCAGCAAAAAGACAGAGCTTCGGAAATATCTTGAAGACTGACAAAAGCTTAAAGGTCCCGTTCGCACGCGAACGGGATTTTTTTGCCCCAAAATACGCTATATTACAGGCTTTTTTCAATTTTTTTGCCTATTGAAAGACTCAGAATTATGCAAAAAATTATACTTTTTCACCTATCAGACGTGACTTACAATAAGATTATTTTTAGTATAAAATAAAGACAACGAAAGGAAAGTTGAGGTGAGCCTATGATATGAAACATGATGTAAAAAAGACTTACCTGCTCGACGGCGACATATTGGAGGTGAATTTCCGATATGATGAGCTGAGCGGAAAGCATCTCGGAGAATTCCCCGATTTTATCGAATGTCCGAGAATAACCCCCGGCGGCAGAAAATGGGTAGATGTCATTACAGAAGACTGTCCATACGCTGACGGTGATGACAAAACCTGCGGAACCTGTAGTTTTATGTTAAAGCAGGATGAGAAAGACATAATCGGAATTTGTATGAATGAGAAATTCAAGAAAAACAAGTAAAGGAGATAAAAATTATGAAATCAGGTGAACTTTTCAGAAAAACAATGCCTTTCGCAATAGCAAAGCTGGTACTCGGTGCGGCAACGGTGCTTATCTCGGTAGTGCTGCTCGCAATACTACTCGGTATCGGCTGGCTGTTTGGCGAAAACGGAATGGTAATTTGTATCTTTATATGGATAGGTGCAACGGGAGTCGTGAGATTCGCAATTATGCACTACTTCGGCTATCTTGTTAAAGCAGGACACGTTGCTGTACTCGCAGAAGCTGCAACCACCGGCAAGGTTCCCGACAATCAGGTGAATTACGGCAAGGAAGCCGTTAAAAAGAGATTTGCAACCTCAAACGTATATTTCGCAGTAGATAAGCTGGTATCGGGTGCGGTAAAGCAGATTCAGAGAGGCATCTCAAAGCTCGGTAATGCACTTGACTTTATCCCCGGTATGGGAGCAGTAACGGGAATAGCAAACTTCTTCGTTGAGCTTTCCCTCGGCTACGTTGACGAGTGCTGTCTCGGCTACACCTTCTACAAAAAGGAGCAGGGCGCATTCAGAAGTGCCTGCGACGGCGTTGTAATCTACGCACAGAACATCAAGCATCTTCTTAAAAATGCGGCAAAGACAATGCTGAAGGTTATACTTCTCTCGCTTTTGGTGCTTGTGCTTGTATTCGTGCCCATAGGACTTCTTTTCAGGCTTCTCAGTTGGAACGCATTTATCGGCTTCTTGCTTGCAGTATTCATTACTTGGGTAATAAAGTTTGCATTCCTTGACAGCTACATACTTTGTCAGACAATGGCGAGTTATATGGAGGTAGCTCCCACAACAGAAATTACCTTCGACCTTTACGGCAAGCTCTCTAAGATCTCCGGCAAGTTCAAGGAGCTCTTTAACAAGGGCAAGGCGGAAGAGCCGCAGATGGCTTACGCAGGAGCAGGACAGCCGAATGTACAGCCACAGTATCAGGCACAACCTAATACACAGACAGACGCACCCAAGCCCAGATTCTGCGGACAGTGCGGTGCTAAAAACGAAGCAAATGCAGGCTTCTGCGGAGGCTGCGGAGCAAAGCTGTAAATCAAGACAACAATTAAACAATAAATTTATATAATACGGAGGATTTACTTATGAAAAAGATACTTACTATAATACTCGCATCCCTTATGATACTTACACTTGCAGCTTGTACGGCAAAGCCCGGAGAAAACGTTGATCCCGGTAAAATGAGCGAAAAAGCTCAGGAAGATTACGAAGACAGCCTTGAAACTTTCAGTCCCGAGGCGGCGGAATACTATCTCGAAAAGGCAACAGGCATAAAGGCTGCCGATATTGAGCCTGACTGGGAATGGGAATTTGCAAGCAAATATGACACTCTCGGTCAAAGCGGACGCGGCTTGTTCCGGTTCACAAGAAAGGATGCGGAGCTTACCGATGAGGAAATAGACGCCTACTTCAAAAAGGTGTTTGACAAGACAGCATCCATTTCACAGGACGGCTACAACATAATCGGCTACGAATTTGTAGGCGAAGGCGAAAACGCTCTTGATGCAACCACCTTAGAGGATGCTCTCGGCGGATGGCTTCAGGGCTGGGCGTTCAGAGTTGACGGCACGATATACACGGTGTACGTAAGCTCGGAATACGACAACGACAAGGAAAGCACCCTTGACAGACTTTTCTATTACAATGCTGTGCAGATTGACATATCCCAGGGTATGCAGAAGGGCTGGGACGATTATATGTCCGACATTGAAGAAAACGCAGACGAGATAGAAGAAGCATTAAAGGACTTTGCTAACTAATTCATAATATACGGAGGAAAACACTATGGCAGGAATTTTAGACGGTTTGGTTCGGGGACTTGCAAATCTTGCACCGCAGGATGATCCCGACGTTAAAATATTCAACGCACAGAATGAGCTCAAGGATATAACCGAAAAGGAAGAAAAAATATACGCCGCACTCGGACGAAGAGTTTTCGCCGAAAACGGCAAGGAAGCATATCCCGAAACGGCGGTACAGCTTGAAGCGCTCAGTGCAAACAGAGCAGAAATTGAGGCAAAAGTCGCACAGATGAAGGCTGAAAAGGAAGCACGGGAGAAAGCCGAAGCCGAGGCACAGGCACAGAGAGAGGCGGCAGAAGCAGACCGCACCTGCCCAAGCTGCGGAACGGTCAATGCAGAGGGCTGCAAGTTCTGCTGTGACTGCGGCACAAGGCTTCCCGAAAAGACGGAAGTAAAAAAACGCTTTTGTACCGAATGCGGTGCAGAGGTGGCAGACGGAATGAAATTCTGCTCGGGATGCGGAGCAAGACAGGGCGAATAAGGAGAATGTGAAGATGAAGAAATTATTATCAGTTATATTGGCACTTACGATGTGCCTGTCGATGTTCGCCTTTACTGCATCGGCAGAAACAAGCGATAACCTGCTTGTCAATCCAAGCTTTGAAGATGGAATGAATGGCTGGGTAGCTCCTGACGGAAAGTGGAGCACCGTTGAAGATGAAAGCGGATATGAGCCTCGTGACGGAAGCTATTTTGCATGGCCTTCAGAGGCGCATCAGGAAAATACATACATTTATCAGGATGTTTCTCTTAACGGCAGAAACGCAGGCGAAAGTATTATATTTTCTTTAATGGTTTGTAACTACGATCAATCTCCGCACGATATGGGAAAGGTTGAATTGCAGTTTTTAGATG
>JAZSPQ010000019.1:0-7662 GCA_045537485.1 Acutalibacteraceae bacterium
ATGTTTATAATAAGAAGTATCAAGGTAGCGGCGGATAATATTATTGCCGTTGTTATATTCATAGCTAACACCTCGTTTGATTTAATATGAAATATATTATAACAAGAAAACAGCGTATGTTTTTTCGATAAAAGAAAAATAAAACCATTTCTTGTTAAAGTAAGGATTGAAAAAAGATGGTTAAAAGAATAATATCTCTTGCTCTTGTGCTTATAATGCTTGTGAGCCTGACTGCCTGCTCTTCCAACGGCAGGGACAAGCAGATAATTTATCCCATTGATAAGGATCCGGAATTTCTTGATCCTCAGATTGTTTCCTCTGACGGAGCGAAAAATATAATCGCAAATTGCTTTGAGGGTCTGGTCACATTAGGCGAAGGCGGTCAGATAGTATCCGGATGCGCCGAAAGCTGGGAGGTCTCCGATAACGGACTTACCTATACCTTCAAGCTCAGACAGGATTGTCAGTGGCGTGTTTCCGCAGCGGCAGGCGCACTCTTGGGAGAGGACTATGAAAACTCCTTTGATACGAGGGTTACGGCAGAGGACTTTGTCTTTGCTTTTAAAAGGGCACTTCGTCCGGAAACAAAATCTCCCGGTGCAAAAAATCTTTACAGCATAAAAAATGCGGTGGCGGTGCATAACGGTACTTTATCCGAAGACAGGCTGGGTGTTACGGCAAAGGATGATTACACCCTGGTTATATCTCTTGAATGGTCAGATCCGGATTTTCTTTATTCTCTTCTTGATGCGGTGTGTATGCCCTGTGATCAGGAGTTTTTTGAAGCAACCGGCGGCAGGTACGGTCTTTCAACCAAGTATCTTATATATAACGGACCTTTTTACATCAGCAACTGGGCTGACGATGTGGCTGTTACCCTCAGGAGAAACGATAAATACTATGATGCGGATAATGTTTCGGCATCGTCGGTTTATTTTTCAATCAATAACGAGCAGGAAACAAGGCTGAAAAAAATAGAGGATGAGGTTTACCACGTGGCTCCGTTGACAGAAAGTCAGGCTTCTCAGCTCAGGGGATCTGATAAATACGGGCTGAAAACCTATTCGAGTACAGTTCTCTCTCTTCTTTTCAACTGCAAGGATGAGGTCTTTTCAAATGTGAATATACGCCGTGCCGTTGCCGCAAGCTTCGATTATGAAGCAGTTTATTCACAGTTGGGAGAAAAAACTGCAGGCGGAGTTATACCGAGCTCTATGGTCGTTTCCGGTGACGGGTACCGTGACAGTGTCGGTGACGTTAAGCTTTACAAAAACAGTGACCCGGATTTCCTTTTGGATACAGGTCTGGGAGAGATAGGCAAAAGCAGTGTTGATGTGACGGTTATCTGCTTGCAGGAGCACGAAAATCTTATCAGAGCCGTTATGCAGACCTGGCAGGCTGACCTTGGTGTAAGATTCAATGTGAATGTTGAAGTGCTTGATTATGCAACACTTAAATCAAGAGTTGATGCAGGTAATTATCAGATGGCGTTTTACCCTCTTTCCTATTCTTCAATTACCGCCTTCAACGGACTTCTCCGTTTCACAACGGATAATGCAAACAATGTATGCAACTATTCCGACGAGACCTATGATAACACCGTTGCCGTTATTAAAACCGTAAGCGGAAAAAAGAATACTATAGAAGCCACTCTTGCAGCCGAGAAGCGTCTCATTTCCGAATGTGTACTGTTGCCGGTTTATGAGCAGGCGGAATATTACGGTCTTGGTAAAGGGGTTTCGGGTGTGATATTCAATCCTACGGGTGAGACCTTGTATTTCAAGTATACGATTGCAAAATAATTCTCAATTCTCAGAACCCTCCCGACGGCTTCGCCGCCACCCTCCCTTTCAAGCAGGGCAAGGCCAAGGTTTGCACCTTCGGTGCAATTATAACGCAATCGCGGGGAACACAGGTGAAAAATATAACGCCTTCCCGCCATCCGACATTGCCTTTTAGCTTTATAAAAAATAAGACGTTCCTTCCGATATGGTTGGAACGTCTTTAATTATTACAAGATTAACATTCATAAGACTATATGTGCTTTTCTTGGCGGGAAGTACCTTTCCGTTTCCGCAAAGCTCACCCGCAATTTGCATTTCTTTGCTCGCCGCAAGGGCACAACTTTCTTGAAAGAAAGTTGCCAAAGAACTTTTATGCTTGTTTATTTGGCGGACTATACCTTTCCGTTTCCGCAAAGCTCACCCGCAATTTTGCATTTTGCATTTTGCACTTTGCATTTTTCAAACCTTCACATCAGCCGGTGTCTGTCTGTGGAAGACACAGTTGCCGATGTTTGTGGGCGAGAGCATCATTTTAAGCTGAGTGATTCTTTCCTTTGTTGTGATACCTCTCACGGGTACGTCGCAAAGGCTCATAGCGGTGATGCTTGCGAGCTGCTCCTCGGGTGAGAAGGCTTCGTCAAGCTTCATTGTAACAGTCTTTTCTTCACCGGGAAGAAGATCAAAGAAATTATCTGAGAAGGGTAAAACCGAAAGACTGCTCTCAACTCTTACAAGACGGGCAAATTTATCTGCCTTAAGGGTGATTCCGATTTCACCGTCTTTGATTTCCTTTGTTACAAAAAGCTTTGCATCGGGCAGGTCAAGGTACTTCTCGGCACCGAAAAGATAGGTTTTGCTTATTCTTTCACAGCCTTCATATTCAAGACTGATTCTCACACCTGTCTTTTTAAGGTCGTGGCGGCTTGCAAGCTGCTTTCTGTAAATGGTATACACATTTTTGTTTTCAAGAGCTTCAAGAGTGAGCTTCTTTGTCTTTGACTGAATGAGCTTATCGCTTTCGAAATCGAAAATCTCGCAGGTAAGGGTTACGTCCTTCTTTTCGTTAAGGTCGTTGAGAAGGATAACCGATGCCTTTCTGTCGTTATCGTCAAAGCAGAGGCTTACGGGTGCATTGAAGTGTCTTGCGCCGTACTGCAGAGCCTTGTAGTTGCCGTAAAAATCGATTGAAGCCCAGGAGCATACGGGCCAGCAGTCGTTGAACTGCCAGTAGATAGCACCGTTGCAGCGGCCCTTGTTTCTGCGCCAAAATTCGGTTGCATCCTTTATGCATTCAAGCTGAGTAATCTGTGAAAGGTAGATGAAATCCTCAAAGCGGGCAGGGAGATGGAATCGTGATCGGATGTAGTAGAACATCTTATCGTTGCCCGAGTTGCACTTCTGATGCCAGCGGAAAACCTCGCTGTCAAGGGCATAATCCTCCTTCTTTGCAAAGGTGCGGATTGTCTTTTCATCGGGGAGACTCTCAAAGCCGAACTCACTGCAGAAGCGGGTGGGTCTGTTGCGGTATTCTCTCATATTGCTCATACCGTGCCATACACTCCAAAGGTGGGTGTCGCCTACGTTGTCGGCGTTGATGCCCTTGCCGTCGTCGGTGCCGCAGGGTGAACCGGGGATGAAGGGTGTGACGGTGTCGTATTTTCTTACCTCATCGGGAAGAATATGGTAGAAGAACTTTTCCGTCCACTTGATATAGTTTCTCATATGCATCCAGCCGCCGCTCATAGCTTCGATTTCGTTGTTGCCGCACCAGATGGCAAGGCAGGCGTGGTGTTTGAGTCTGTTTACGTTGTATTCGATTTCCTTCTTCACGTTTTCAAGGAAGGACTCCTTGAAGAAGGGGTAAGCCTGACAGGCGAAGGGGAAGTCCTGCCATAAAAGGATGCCCATTTCGTCGCACTTGTTATAGAATTCGTCGCTTTCGTAATATCCGCCGCCCCACACTCTTATCATATTGAAGTTTGAGAAGCGTGCGGCATCGAGAAGGGTCTGCATTTCCTTTTCGCCGTAGCGGGTGATAAGGCTGTCGGCGGGTATGTAGTTTCCGCCCTTTACGAAAACAGGTACTCCGTTGAGAATGAAGCGGAAGTTACTGCCGTATTCATCCTTGCTTCTGTCAAGCACTATTGTGCGAAGACCGATTTTCTTCTCGAGTACGGAAATAACCTTGTTACCCTTCTTGAGGGTTGCGGTGAGGGTATAAAGAGGCTGCGTATCCTTGCCTGAAAGCTCGTAGGTCCACCAAAGCTCGGGGTTTTCAACGGTGAAGGATACCTTTTCGCCCTTTTCGGTGATTTTTGTACCGTCGGGGCAGGTGAGAACTACAGTGCAGTTGGTTTTGTCATCTGTAACTGCGTTGATAAGGCACTCGGCTGAAATCTCAACCTTACCGTCATTATGTACCTGACCGATTTCAAGAGCGGTGATTTCTGCTGCCGTAATAAAGTCGAGATAGACGTCCTTTGTGATACCGCTTATGGGGAGAACCGGACCCCAGTCCCAGCCGAAATGGCATTGGGGCTTACGGATATGCACAATACCGTTCTGACCGTTGGAGTTGATGGGTGCGCCCTCTTTTTTGTAAATCTCTTCGACATACTTTACGGGGGAATAGAAATAAACTCTCAGGGTGTTTTCGCCCTCTTTAAGAGTATCCTTTACGTCGAAGGTGTATTTAAGGTGGCAGTTTTCGCTTTTTCCGACAAGCTTTCCGTTAAGGAAAATATCGCTTATTGTGTCGAGCATATCAAAGCAGAGCTTTACCGAGTCTGCCGAAAGCTCATCCTTTGTCAGTGTGAAGTCCTTTTCGTAAACCCAGTCGCTTTCGCCCACAAAGGCACAGTCTCTTTCGTTGAGACCGTCGAAGGGGTCGGGGATGAGATCCTCTGCCATAAGGTCAGTGAAGTTACAGCCCGGTACCGTTGCGCTTCTGAAGGTGCCTTCGTCGGAACGTCTGAATTTCCATTGTCCGTTAAGTGTTTTAATCATTGTTTTCCTCCTTATAATACGCTGTGAAGCTATGATGTGAAACCTGCTTTTCCTTGGGTGGCAGGGTCATATAGTCGCCGTAAATAGCAGTAAGATATGTATCGTAATTTTTCAGAGCCATAAAGCTTCCGCTTTCAAACTCAAGCTCTGTGTATTGCTCATAAACCGTGGTGGGCAGTATTTCTTTGCTTCTGTAAGAGCCGCAGACACAGGCACAGTATTTTGTTGTGCCGAAATCTTTTTTATATTGCTTTTCGATACGGCTTATGAGAAATTTCTTTGAGAAAAATCTGCTCAGAATAAAAAAGGCAAGGCGCACAGGCTCATAAATGATACTGCGGCTTTTACTTCTGAAAAATCTTTTCCAGTTTTTTGCAATGAGAATATTTCTCAGAAGGTCGGTTTTTCTGAAAAGCTTAAGTGATTTTTCCCGTGTGTCATCAAGCGCATCAACGGGGAAAATATCAACATAAACGCCGTAGCTGAGCTTATCCGTTCCGCAGTTTTCGTCGGTAATGACCGTGTTTTTTGCCGTTGCCTTGGCAAAAAGATAGCCGTATTCCTTTTCGGTTTCGTGGCTTATGAGCCTGAAAACAGTTTCCTTTTCCTTGCAGTAGGAAATAAGTGCATTGTAATCGGGACGGGGCATAATTATATCAATATCGTCATCCCAGGGGATAAATGCTTTATGTCTTACCGCACCCAGAAGAGAGCCGCCGCAAAGGGAATAGCGTATATTTAACTGTTTGCACAGAGCATCAAGCTGAGTGAGAATTTCATATTGAATATTTTTCAGCTCCCTGTCGGGGATTTGTTTCGGGTTATCTGTCATTTTAATTGCTCCTGAGTGGAATTTTTTTCAATGCAGCTCCTTATTTTTTAAGAAAGCTTTTAGCATATTTCAACACGCCGTTGAAGGTGTAGTTTATAAAGCAGAAAAGTGACTTAAAAAGACCGAAGCCCATATATCTGTAAGCCTTGAAGGTCATTTTAGCCGATTTGAATTTGTTTCCGCTTTTGCCCGTGGTGCTCAGGCGGTATTTGAGAAGCGGCTCATTGACCGCCGATGCATTGCCGTATTTTCTGAGGATTTCAAGCCACATTATATAGTCCTCGTGGCTGTCCTCGTGATGCATGGGGAATTCCTTTGCTACCTCGGTTTTAATGAGTACGGATGAGCAGTTTATGGGGTTCTGCCTGAGTAAATCCTTATAGGTGAGCTTTTCCTTAACAGGGATGATCCTTCCTGTCGGCTCACCCTCAGGGGTGAGAAGCTCTCTTGCTGTTGAGCAGAGTACGGTTCCGTCTTTTTCAATAGCTGCGAGCTGTTTTTTCAGCTTACCCTCTGCCCAGTAGTCATCGCAGTCGAGAAAGGCAACGTATTCGCCCTTCGCCATAGCAACGCCCTTGTTGCGTGTTTTTGCAACGCCCATATTTTTTTCATTCTTTATATAGGTAACAAGGGGATTGTCTTTATATCTTTCCATAGCCCCGTCGGTGTCGTCGGGGGAGCAATCGTTTATAACGAGAATTTCCATAGGTACATCCTGAGCGAGGGCAGAGTCGATTGCCTTGTGCATATATTCCGCACCCTTATATGCGGGTATTATGACCGTGATCCTGACCATAAGAGACCTCCTTGTCTTGCTTAAGCATACTTAAATAAACTATACCATATTAAATGAATCTTTTCAATATAAAACTGACTTTTGTTTCCTTATACATGTTTTTGTGTGAAACATAATAAATTCGATTGCAATAGACGCAAAAAGGTGATACAATTAAAAAAACAAGCAAATCGGGAGGAAATACTATGTTAATCGTAAAAATTATATCCGCACTTATGGCATTTGTTATGTCTGTGCTGCCCTTTGGTAATACACCGACCGAAAGAAAATGCAATCCCGAATTTAACGGTACCTTCCTTCAGTCGTGGATGAGCGGCAGCTGGGACGATGACCGTTGGCAGACAGAAATTGACAATATGAAGGATGCAGGTATCGAATATCTTATCCTTCAGGATGTAGCAAACAAGGGCAGTGAGGACCTCGGCGGCAAGTGGAATGTCTATTATGACAGTGACCTTCCCGTTTTTGAGGGTGCATCCTTCGGCGGCAACGTTATCGAAAAGGCACTCCGTAACTGTGAGGGAAGCGGCATAAAGGTTTTCATCGGTCTTGCTATGTTTGACGATTTCTGGAATGAAACATCACTCTCACCTCAGTACAAAGAGGTATGCGGTGTAATGGCAGATATGGTTGAGGAAATATATAAAAAGTACGGTGAATATGACTGCTTCTACGGTTGGTATTTTACTCCCGAAATCAGCAACAGCCTTATGCGTCAGATATATGTGAAGGGTATTGCCGACGGCGTGAACATCGTTATTGATAAAATCAATGAAACCGATGAAAGCAAGCCCCTTCTTATGAGCCCCTATTCATCGGAGTACCTTTCTGCAGGCCCGATGCTGAGCCTCGCATCCTATGTGCGTCTTATTAACGGTATCAACTTCCGTGACGGTGATATTTTTGCTCCTCAGGATGCGGTGGGCGCTAAATGGGTGAGTGAAAAAAATCTTGAAAGAAACTGGAAGATATACAAGGCTGCAGTTGATACCTGCGACGTTGACCTTAAGCTCTGGGCAAACTGCGAAAATTTCTCCACTGTAGTTGCTCCTTCCGTACTTGAGGGTATTCTCAATCCTCCCGCTACGGAAAATACGGTTTATGTTACCGAAACTCTTGACCGCTTTGTATGGCAGATGGATGTAGCGTCAAGGTATGCTGAAAACATTATAACCTTCTCATATAATCATTATTACAGCCCCGATTATGTGAATCCCGCATTTATCGAGACATATTACGATTAT
>JAZSPQ010000032.1:0-16627 GCA_045537485.1 Acutalibacteraceae bacterium
ATGTTTAACTGCATAATATATCCTCCGTAAAACATCTCTTATTTTAGAGTATACCACAAAAGGAAAAGATTTTCAATAAATATACAGTTATGAAAAAATCCGCAATCATAATGATTACGGACTTCATGGTGGAGCATAGGGGGGTCGAACCCCTGACCTCTTGACTGCCAGTCAAGCACTCATCCCAACTGAGCTAATGCCCCATGTGCATAATATTAAATTTTAACGAGGGTGCGCTTCTGAGTGCTTTGGGCTCCCAGCTGAGCTACGCCCCCATATTCAACAATAGTGAAGAAGTGTTCACTGCCCGATTATATTACCATAAAAGGTGCGGCTTTGTCAATAGCTTTTTTTGCATTTTTAAAGGCAGCGAGCCGGTCTATTGCCGTCTTGCCGCCTTATCTGCTTTTCTGATTAAGGTCGCTATCGGTACGATAAGCAAGCCGCAGAAAAAATTGCTAACACCATGCACCGTATCAAACACTGCTCCCGCCGCTATCCAGGTAAGCATACCCTTGAAGTCGAGTCCGAAAAACAAGGCTTGTGCAGGCGCATAAAGTATGCCGTATAAAAACCCGTGTAACGAACACACAACCGCATAAACACCAACCGCTAACGCTCTCGGCATTCTTTTGGGCAAAAGCATCACAATCACCCACAGCAGAGTCCAGATGTAAAGATAAGGTACCCACCAGGCATTGAAGCCGCCGTAAAGTCCCGTAAGCAGCACGAAAATATAAATCGGATATAGGGCTTTCTGTCGGTAAACAAGGGTGAACACCACTGTAAGCACAGCCACAAGATGTATGTTGGGCAGTAGCTCCATTAACATCTTTGATGCCCACATAAGAGCTCCGAGCATGCTGAAAATTGCTGTTTCTTTAACTGTCAGCTTCATTATTCTGCCTTAAAAGCGTAGCTTTCCCCTTCTTTTATGTCAGTCATATCCACACCCGTCGGTGAAAGCTCACCGTTTGCGTAAAATGCCCAGTATTTACCGTCTCTGGTATAATCATAGCTCTTTCCGTCTACCGTCTTCACATACAATCCGTAGGGCCCCTCTTCACCGTCAATAAGCTCTACCTCAAGGAGTGCCTCGCCTACAGTCTTTTTGTCGGTGCTGACCTTGTAGTGCTTTGTGTTGCCGTCAGCGTCAACAACTGTAAAATTGAATATTGTCTGCCCTTCACCGACTTCAATAATCTGTGCATTGTCTCCTACCGCAAGCTGTGCATCGGCAGGTGTTGTGTTTTTTGCACAAGCCGCAAAGCTTAAAAGTATAATTACTGCGAGTAAAACTGATAAAATCTTTTTCATTTTTCTGTCTCCTTTGCTTTTGACTTTTTTATTCTAAGTATTTAACCGTACTTTTTTGCAACATCCTTTCAAAAAAATACTTCCCACCCGTACATCGGTGAGAAGACAACAAAAGAGACCTTCATTTATGAAGGCTGTTTCGTTGCACTCTCCTTTTACCCAAAAGTGCGGGACGATTTATAAGGCAAATGAGCATTCCGACTTACGACTTGCGATTACGGCAATGGCTGTTGCTCGGGATTTGCACCCGCATTTCCTCATTTGCTATCCTGATTATATCACCGCTCCGGAGCTTTGTCAACAACAAAAAGCACCCACCGTAGTGAGTGCTTTTTATCCGTTTATAGCTTTTTATAAAAAGTTAAAAGAGATTCGGAAGATTATTCTTCCTCTTTCTTCTTTCTGCAAACGAATGCTGCGCCGGATGCAACTGCAAGAGTGCCAAGTGCTACTAATACTGCAGATGTATCACCTGTCTTCGGAGGCTTGGTTGTTACTACAGGGGGAACTGTAGATTCAGGAACCTTACCGACAAATCCGATGTACATGTTTGCGAAGAAGTTAACGATTTCGTTGTCAAGTATGCTTTCAACAGATGATGTATCAAGACCAAGAACGTTGAGTGCACCGAAGAAAGTATCTGCAAGAGTTGAAACAGCCTGATGTGTTGTTTCAGCAAGAGTTGCAACATTAAACTTACCGGGCTCATAGGAAGCAAGGTTGATACCCTGACCGCTGAATGCGCCAACGATTGTGCTTAAAAGTGATTCCATACCGCCGTCTGAAAGAGCACCGAGTAAGCTTGAGAGAAGCTTAGATGTTTCTTCTTCAACGGGAATGAGCTCAACAATAGCTGCAAGGTTGAAGCTGTTTGAAGCTGTACCGTTTCCTGAGTTGGAAGCCTGTACTGAATTCATATCCTTCAGAACGCTCTCAATCTGATCAACAGATACGCCGTCGTCACCTTCAAATTCTTCGATGAGTGCTTCAAAATCGATATCCTCAAGATCAAGACCTTCAAGGATGCTTTCGATATCGGAAGCAGTGAGACCGCCGAGATCAACACCGTTTAAGATGGATTCAAGATCATCGTCAGCAGCAGCTACCGTAGGAATCAGCATGCAAGCGCAAAGCATGATTGCAACGATTACACCAAAAAACTTTTTCATAATCAATCTATCCTTTCTAAATATTTATATAAACAGCCGAAGCTGAAAATATACGTCTTATCTGATTTATTATACTATGTATTGTGTAGAATTACAATAGAATTTTCCGAATTTTTCCACTTTTTACCAGGTAATGTATATGTCAAGACCGGAGGTTGTGAAGTTTTCGCCTAATGTATATCCGTTTTCCTTCAATGCACCGCAAATTGCAAGAAGCATTGCATAGTCTTTAGCGGTTATGCGGCAGCTAAGTGAAAGCTCAGAGCGGTCGGAGAAGTTATCAAGAGTACCGGGCACGAAGCCTGTGCACCACCAATATTTACCGTATTCTCTTGTATAAATCTCCTCACCCTTGCGGTAGCCTGTCATTGTCATATAAAGGGCGTCTTCGTCACTTGCGGCATCATAATGAGCCACTTCTCTGTCCTTGGGCTTTGTATAAACACCGATCTCATGTCCTACAAACACAAAGCCGTACTGTCCTTTCCAGAACTGAATAAGCCAATCCTGGTTGTCATATTCAAAATAAAGGCGCATTGTGTCATAGTACATTACGACAAAGGGAGCTAAAACGTCATATACCTCATTAAAGCCGAACTGTCTCTGCCAGGGATCTGAGTTTGTGTAATAGAAATTACCGTCCGGGGCATATTCATATCCGAAAAGACCGTCATCAAAAATGGCACCGTTTTCACCGTTGGGAGGAACTACGCCTGTTGTGGGGTTCGTAGTGGACGGCTTAGTTGAAGGCTGCGTTGAGGGATTTGTTGAAGGTTCTGTCGAAGGTTCAGTAGAAGGCTCTGTTGAGGGCTCTGTGCTGCCTGAAGGATCAGTCGGATCCGTTGTTATAACTATCGCCGGCAGATCTCCTTCGTTTCCTGTTGAACCGTTTGGTTCTTCAGACCCGGTTGTGTCGGTGGGATCACCCTGAGTGGTGGGAGTGAGAGTGGTATTTGCCGTGGGCACCACATTATCGTTTTTTGATATAGCGCTGACCCCGATAAATGAGCCGATACAAACCACCAGCAATGCAATAATTATCAATATTGCTGATTTATTTTTTTCCATAGACATAGGATAACCTCCGAAAAAAGAACATAGTTACAGATATTACTGTACTATACTGTAATACATAGTATAGATTAGCAGAAATTCTCAAAAAGGTCAAGCGAAATTAAAAATATTTACAATTATTGTTATGCTTTTTAATAATCTGTTGCAAAAAATAAAAAAATAGGAGCAAGACGTTTTAAGCCTTGCTCTTTTTGGTGTTATTTAGTTATTGCCGAAGATGTTTCTGCCCTTGAATACGGGAAGAATATCACTGTCGTCATCGTCTGTATCATCGAAGATGGTTTCTGTCTTTTTCACGGGAGCTTCCACAGGTGCTTCTGCCTCTGCAGGGGCTGCCTCAGCTGCCTGAGGAACAGATGAACCCGGAGCCTGAATGGGAGCAAAATCTGCTGCACTGACATTATTTGCACCTGTTGCTGCGGCTGCCTTTTCAAAGATTGAAACGAAGCTCTGACCGAACTTGGTTGATGCAAAGTCAAGAGTTTCAGGATCCATTGAAGTGAATATTGAAGTTGTATCCTTTCTTGTTGACTGGCTGATGAATTCGGGAGCTGCTGCCTTCTGTGCAGACTGTGCTGCTGCCTGAGCTGCCTCCGAAGCAACAGTCTTTGCATTCTCACCGATACCGAAGCCTGTTGCGATAACAGTGATAAGCATTTCATCGCCCATATCCTCATCAAATACAGAACCGAAGATAATGTTTGCATCGGGATGTGTTGCATCGGCAATAAGTGAGCCTGCCTGCTCGATCATATCAAGTGACATATCAGAAGAGCAGGTAACATTGATGATTACGCCGCTTGCTCCGTCAATTGCTGTTTCAAGAAGGGGACTTGTGATAGCCTGCTTTGTTGCCTCTGCTGCGCAGTCTGCACCTCTGCCGCGGCCGATACCCATATGAGCAAGGCCTGCATCCTTCATTACACTCTTGATATCTGCAAAGTCGAGGTTGATATAACCGGGAACCTTGATTGTGTCTGAAATACTCTTAACGCCCTGCCAGAGAACATCGTTTGCCTTGCCGAAGGCATCCTTCATGCTGAGGCTCTTATCGCCTAAGAGCTTAAGTCTTTCATTGGGGATAACGATAAGGCTGTCAACATGCTTTTCAAGCTCTCTGATGCCGTCCTCAGCCTGCTTCATTCTCTTTCTGCCTTCAAACTTGAAGGGCTTTGTAACGATACCTACGGTAAGTGCGCCAAGCTCTCTTGCAATTTCTGCAACAACGGGAGCTGCACCTGTACCTGTACCGCCGCCCATACCGGCTGTGATAAACACCATATCGGTTGAACGCAGTGCATCAGCGATTACGTCACGGCTTTCCTCAGCAGCCTTTCTGCCGATTGCAGGATCACCGCCTGCACCCATACAGCCTGTAACCTTTTCGCCTATCTGAATCTTATGAGTTGCCTTTGAATTTTCAAGAATCTGTCTGTCAGTGTTGGTTGAAAGGAATTCAACACCTATAATACCGGACTCAACCATTCCGTTAACAGCGTTACCGCCGCCGCCACCGACACCGATTACTTTAATCTGGTTATAAGCGATGTTTTCGTTATCAATTATAAATGCCATTTTACATCCTCCTGTGATATATCAATTTTGGTGTAATTCAAATTAAGCAACGTGTCCCCGCAAAAGGGCACAGTATCTTATTATCTCAAAGATTATACCACGACTTTTCAGAAATTACAATAAAAAATTTGCATAAGATTTTTGTTTTTTCAATATATTTTTGTAAAAAAAGGAAAAATAAGCCTTTAGTCAATATCCGTACTGCCTTCACGGAAGTATGCCGCATCACCGAATCTCATATCAATATAACCTGTTTTTCCCTCCACCTCAGGAGTTTCTATCACCTTACAGGCAAGTGCGATGCGTTTTTCAAGGTCACTGCAATCACCTAAATATATCATAATTTTGCCGTCATAGAGCACCTTCACGTTTTCCCTGTCGGTAACGCTGATGACTGCCTTTGTAATTACTCCCTCATTTTCCATTGCGGCAACAAGGCTCTTTACCAATTCATATTTCCCCTTGTTTTCCTCAGAGGGTACGAATGCACTGCCGATTTCAGCACTCTGATTCTCAAGGCCGTAAACTCTGAATTTTCCCGTATCAAGCTTTATCTTTTTATCGGAAATAACCTTGTCGAAGGAGTCCACGCAAATATATTTATCGCTGTTTACGATAAGATACTTTTCTGCAGTGGGAGTTATGTTCAAAACAAGCTTATCAGGCAGCTTCCTGTCTATTTCAACACTGTGAATATAGGGCAATGCCTTTGTTACGAGCGCATTTATATTTTTTTCTCTTAAAGAAAACATATTGACTCCGACTTCAAGCTCTGCTGCGGCTATTATTTCCTCGCTTGTGTATACACTTTCGCCTTCAACGGTAATAACTGCCGCCGGAGCTCCCTTTGAATAGGTGTAAATTCCCACAAAAGCCAGCACAAATATGAGAAACAAAGCAAAGGTCAACACATTTCTCCTGATGCGTTTTTTTCTTTTTAATGCGGCTCTTTCCTTGCTCAGCTCACTTGGAGATTTGCCTTCTTTTATTCTTTCGTTATAATCCCTTTCTGCTTTGCTGAGCTGTTGCTGATGGCGTCGCTTATCGGCCTCCTTTTGCTTTTTTGAAGCTCTTGTATCCGCATTAGCTGCATTAATTTCGGAAATCGGCTTGCCCTTTGGCGTTCTTGATTTCTGTTTCTTTTTAGAGGTGTTTTTTTCTTTTTTGCCCTTTTTCTGTGACGGTTTTCTGCCTTCGGAAATCAACGAAGCTTCTTTTGCTTCTGTTTTAGGCTTTGCCGTAGTTTTTTTTGCCGAAGCCTTTTTTTCGAGCTCTTTGGCGGCGGTCTCTCCGGTACTGATGGGAGTCCACATATCCGATGTAATATTTTTAGGTTCAGGAGTTTTTTTGCCGTTGGATTTGAAGGTTGACTGAGAATACTTCCCGAAGGTTTCGGAAACATTGCTCTTGTTCTTATTAGGCACTGAACTTACCTCCTTTTTAAACAAATTCAGGCAGAGTATTAACCTTAAAAAGTATAATACAGCTGCCTGTGAATAAACTTAAATATATATTTTCAGGTGCTTCTGTAAATATCTGCACCTATTGATTTCAGACAGTCTTCAATTTTTTCATAACCTCTGTCGATGTGTTCAAGACTTGTTATTACGGTTTTCCCCTCAGCGGCAAGACCTGCTATAACAAGAGCCGCACCGCCTCTTAAATCAGGAGAGGCAACCTTAGCTCCGCCAAGCCTTTCCACACCGTCTATCAGTGCAACCTTGCCCTCAATTTTTATCTTTGCACCCATTTTCGCAAGCTCACTGACATGCTTGAAGCGACTTTCAAATATATTTTCAACAATAACGCTTGTCCCCTTAGCTATACTCGCCATAGCCATAAAAGGAGCCTGCGCATCCGTGGGAAAGCCCGGATAAGGCATGGTTCTTATATCCCTTATCGCTTTTGGTCTTTTATTCATCTTAAGAGAAACAGAGCTGCCCGAATTTCTGACATTACAGCCCACGGCCTCAAATACGGGCAATACCGAGAGGAAATCCCTTGTGTTAACTCTATTTAGCAAAACCTCTCCGCCTGCGGTAGCCGCCGCACAAAGATAGGTCAGAGCAACTATTCTGTCCGATATTACGCCGTGCTCACAGCCGTAGCTTTTAGGCACGCCGTCTATAACAACCGTTCCTTCACTGCCGACCTCGATTTTGCACCCTGCTGAACAGAGGAATCTTGCCAGATCGTTGATTTCAGGCTCTCTGGCGGCATTGAGTATTACTGTTCTGCCCTTTGAAAATACCGTGGCAAGAATGATATTTTCCGTTGCTCCCACACTGGGGAAGGAAAGGCTGACAACTCCGCCGCCTGCATTACGGGGCATTGAACATATTATTTCACCTGCAACCTCATCTATCTCCGCGCCAAGCTTTCTCAAGGAGGACAGATGCAGATCAATGGGTCTCAAACCTATTTCACAGCCGCCCGGAGACGATAACACAGCCCTTCCAGTCCGCCCGAGCACAGAACCGAGAAAAACTATTGAAGAGCGCATTTCTCTCATAAGAGAATCGGGTATTCTGTAGTCACTGATCCCCCTCGAATCAACAGTCACCGTGTGATTTTCCGTCTTTACCTTACAGCCTAAATGACGCAGTATTTTCACCGCCGCATCAACATCACTGAGAACGGGACAGTTATGAATAACACTCACGCCATCAATAAGCACCGTTGCCGCAAGGATAGGCAGTGCACTGTTTTTTGAACCCTGTATATCAATTTCACCGAAAAGCTGTCTTCCGCCTTCTATAATAATGCTCTGCATAAAATCACACCTTTCACCCTATGATATGCTAAAAGGTGAAAAATAGTGATTTTTGAGCTGTTTTTATGCCTTTATAAGTGAAATAACCATATCGGCTATCTTTTCTTTTGCATCAGAAACAGCCATAGCCTTTGCATTTTTCTCAATATCCGCTCTTAATGCATCATCATTCACAAGAGACAAGAAAAGCTCATTCATTTTTTCCTTAGTAAGCTCTTTTTCTTCGATAACCCTTGCTGCATTTTTATTCACAAGGGCCATTGCATTGTGATACTGATGATTTTCCGCAACGTTGGGCGAAGGGATAAGTATTGAAGCCTTACCCAAGGCCTGCAATTCGGAAAGGGAGCTTGCTCCCGCACGGCAAATAACAAGGTCAGCCGCAGACATACACACATCCATATCGCTTATGTATTCTCTTATTTCAACATTGGCTGTGTTATCTGCATCAACGCCCTTTTCTCTGAGCTTTTCAGGCACCCACAAGCCGTACTGACCCATAGCGTGAAGAAAGTAAAAGTCTTTATTACCGCTGTGTTCGGATATAATATCGACCATTGCCTTGTTTATCGTCATGGCACCGAGGCTACCGCCCATAGAGAGAATGAGCTTCTGATTATCCTTTATACCGAGCTTTGCTCTGCTGAAGTCTCTGTCAGCCCTGAGCATTTCTCCTCTAACGGGAAGACCCGTAACCGTTACGGGATTTTTAGGCTCAAGATATTTTTCTGCCTCTGCGGCAGTAAGCATTACTCTGTCAACCGCCTTTGCAAGAGCCTTGTTTGTGATGCCCGGATAGGCATTCTGCTCGTGAATTGCCGTGGGGATACCCATTTTTGCCGCCATACGCACAACAGGTCCGCTGACATAACCGCCGAAACCCACAACAACATCGGGCTGAAACTCTTTGAGAATCTTTTTAACTCTGCCGTTGCAGGTAAGAAGGTACCAGACCGTAAGAAGGTTTCTGAAAATATTTACAACAGATATTTTTCTCTGAAAACCCGATATTTTAATAGTTGTGAAATCAAAGCCTGCATTTGGTACAAGCTTTGCTTCCATTTTGTCCTTTGTACCCACAAAAAGTATTTCTGCCTGCGGGTATCTTTCCCTTATTTCACCTGCCACAGCAAGTGCAGGGTTTATATGACCACCGGTACCGCCGGCGGCAAAGAGAATTTTCATATAATCTCCTCCCCTATTGTTACATCTTTATTCTTTTTCTATCGATGCGCTTCTCGAAACCGAAAGGACAACTCCCATTTCGCAAAGAAGCACTATAAGTGCCGTACCGCCGTAGCTGAAAAACGGCAGCGCTATACCCGTATTCGGGAAAATATCCGTCACAACACAGATATTGATTATTACCTGCAATGCAACCTGAATCATTATGCCCATTACCACAAGTGAGCCGAAATAGTCACGGCATCTTTTTGCAATAACAAAGCCTCGCCATATTAAAACAGCAAAAAGCAATATAACAAGCACAGCACCCACAAAGCCTAATTCTTCGCATATAACGGGGAAAATAAAGTCATTCTGCGGCTCGGGAATGTAAAGCTGCTTCTGCTTTGAATTACCTAAGCCCACACCGAAAAGACCGCCCGAACCGATAGCATAAAGTCCGTTGACTGTCTGATATCTGTCCCATGAGCTGTTATCCTTCTCAATCCATGCCGATATACGGTCTGCACCGAAGCCGCCAAGGCTTTCAAGAAGCTGAGGATACATAAGTATAACAGAGATACCCGCAGCAAGGCCAAGACCTACCCACACAAAGTATTTAACCTTGGTACCGCTGAGCCAAAGCATAAAGACACCCATTGCAAACATCAAAATGGTGCAGGAATAGTGACTTTCAAGGAAAATCAGGCCGCAGTATATCACAATAATGCAAGCCACCACAAAGCAAGCCTTGAATGGGGTTCTTGCAAAGCCGAAAATCCTTCTTTCAAGGCCCGTCAATCCATCAGCCTCCGGGTTAAACTTAGCTACCGTGTCTCTGGGAGCTCTGAGAGGCTTTTGCAAGGCACAGAGCACATAAGCCAGCACAAGTATCAGAGAAAACTTTGCAAACTCTGAGGGCTGAAGCTGAAAAGAGCCTATCTCTATCCATCTTTTTTCGTCCTTGCCGATATTCACCGCAAGAGTAATAACCAAAACTGCCACAGTCAGAAAAAATGCAAAGGGTGCAAAACGGCCGTTATAAATCTTATAGTCAATTTTGCTGAGAATTGCAAGACCCACAAAGCCTATGGCCGCATTTTTGAGCTGTGAATAGAAAAGCTCGTTGGCTCCGCCTTTGTTTGAAGCGGAATAGGCATAGGATGCGGAATACATCATTATAATTCCGAAGGTAAAAAGAAGAAGGACCGCACAGGCAAAAATAAGATCAAAATTTCCGCGTTGCACAAGGTTTGTGGAAAACCTTTTTCCCATTAAGCGACCTGTGCCCTTCCGGCTCTTATCTGACATAACGCTCCTCCTGTTTTAATAAATTCAGATTACGGTATACATAAGTGCTATACCGATGATTGAGCCTATTGTGCTCACGAGTGTGAATACTGCAACGATTTTCTTTTCGTTCCAGCCGCACATCTCAAAATGATGGTGAATAGGTGCCATTTTAAACACCTTTTTTTTGCGGATTTTTATTGAACCGATCTGAATAATATCGGAAAGTGCCTCAATAACATATACGATACCTACAGGTAAGAGAATGAGAGGACACTCAACGGCATATGCAAGAGCTACTATTATACCTCCGAGGAACATTGAGCCTGTGTCACCCATCATAACCTTTGCAGGATAATGGTTCCAGATAATATAGCCTGCGCAGGAGCCTGCAAGAGCCGCACCGAGTATACCCACGGAGGTGTTTTTCATCATAAGCGCCATAACCGTGAAGGCAACACCTACGGGAATTGTTACACTGCCGCAAAGACCGTCGATGCCGTCTGTGAAGTTAACTGCATTTATTGTGCCGTAAATAACACATACACCGAAAATGAAGAAGAAAATCATTCCGGGAATACTGTCTAAGGTTACGATTCCGTAAAAAGGAATATACATTCTCGTGCTGCCGCAAACGGCAAGAGAAGCAAGATAACCGCCGATTATAAGCACCTGAGGAATGGTTTTCTGAATCTCTGTAAGACCGAGATTTCTCTTTTTAACAACCTTGATATAGTCATCGGTAAAGCCTACAAGGGCAAACAGGACAGCCATTAAAATGCCTGCAAAAAGCCTTGTATATTCCTGATATCTGGTTTCGTCAAGCCCGCTGAATGCCTTGAAGCCGCCCAAGCTGCAGGCAACAAGAGCCACAACCGTTGCAACAACAGCACCGATAATGAACATTATACCGCCCATAGTGGGAGTTCCCTGTTTTTTTGCGTGCCACTTGGGACCGATGTCGGTGAGTATATTCTGACCGAACTTAAGCTTGTGAAGCATGGGAATGAGAAAATATCCCAGCACCGCAGTCAGAGCAAAGGACACCGCAAGAGAAATTAAAATTGCTGTTATTTCGTTCATTAAAAACATCCTTTCAATTATACACCGTTTAAAGCATTGAGCACTATCTGCCTTTCATCGCAGGGTATCTTTTCCTCCCCCACTATCTGATAGGTTTCGTGCCCTTTTCCGCATAATAAAATAATATCATTCTTTTTTGCTGTTTTCAAGGCATATTCTATGGCTTTCACCCTGTTTTTTTGAATATAGACCGGAATTTTTGCTTTTTTCATACCTTCGAGTATATCGTCAATAATTCTCTCAGGGTCCTCGGTTCTGGGGTTATCACTTGTTACAACAGCTATATCGGATAAATCGGCAACGATTTTTCCCATAAGTGACCGTTTTGTTTTATCTCTGTCACCGCCGCAGCCGAAAAGAGTGATTATCCTGTTTTTCTTGAATGATCTGAGGGATAAAAGCACCTGTCTGAGTCCGTCGGGAGTATGGGCATAGTCTATTATCACTTTAAAATCGGTGTTAAGATTCATTATCTCCATTCTTCCCTTAACACCGTAAAAGCTTCTCAGCGCCGCAGCACACTCCTCAAGCGATATGCCGTATTCATTTGCAACGGCTATAGCCGCCATAGAATTTGATATATTAAAGTCGCCGGGTATCTGCAGCTTGATTCTGTGAATCATGCTGTCACCCACAATGGCATAGTCTGTTACGTTTTCATTATATTTGATACACTTTGCCGTATAATCAGCAGAGTCGTCTCTCAAAGAATAGGTTATAACCTTTCCCTTGGCGCAAGAAATAAATTCATCGGCATATCTGTCGTCTTTATTTATTATCGCTTTTTCAGACTGTGAAAAAAGCTTCTTTTTGGCATTTTTATAGTTTTCCATCGTCAGATGATAATCCAGATGATCCTCTGTAAGATTGGTTAAGACCGCCGCATCAAAATTTATACCGTAAAGTCTCTCTTCCGCAAGTCCTTGTGAAGAGGCCTCCATTATGCAGTATTCTCCACCCTTCTGAGCAATATCAAAAAACATTTTGTGAAGAGAAAAACACTCAGGAGTCGTAAAATCAGCACCCTCACTCTGACCTTCAATTATGTTTTCCACCGTTGAAATCAGACTGCACTTTTTACCTGCCGCAGTGAAAATACCGTACAGCATTCCCCCTGTGGTGGTTTTTCCGTTGGTGCCCGTCACTGCTATAATACGCAGTTTTTTATGTGCATCAGAGAAGAACTCACTGCATAAAAGCGCATATGCCTTTTTAGCATCGGGAACAGCAACACTGTTTTCTCCCCCGCAAGGCTCCTCACAGATAATAAGCTTTGCCCCTTTATTTAAAGCATCATTTATATAGCAACTTCCTTTTTTATCGCAGACAAACACAGAATCCTCAACACATTTGCGGGAATCATCTGTTATAAATTTTATGTCTGCATCCGTTCCTTTATACACTATATCTATTGCCTTAAGCAAGCGGGAAATGAGCATAATCAACCTCCGTCAGTCAACCGCAATGTCTTCGCCTCTGAAATATACCGTTATTCTGGTGCCTGCGTTAACAAAGCTTTCAGCGTCAACGCTTTGTTTATAAGCAGTTATTCCCGCAGTGTCGGTAGGCCCTGAAAATACAACATTTATACCGGATTCAACAGCAAGCCTGTTAACCTGACTTACACTCATACCGGTAAAATCCGGAACCTCTACCTTCTGCGCTTCCATATCTGTTTCCGTATAAAGAACTATAACTCCGTTTTCGGGGATCGTTTCACCCGCTGTGGGTACCTGTGATACAACCTGTTCGCCCGTTCCTACAACTCTCACGGTGAAGCCTTCACTTGCTGCAGCGATTTTTGCGCTTGAAAGATTCTGACCTATAAGAGAAGGTGTTGTGTGGCTTATTGATTCAAGCTCACTTGCTGTATACTGAGGCTCAACATTGAGATAATCAAGTGTAAGCTCCATAACTTCCTTTGCTATGGGAGCAGCAAGCACACCGCCGCCTCTGTAATTTCCCGGAGGATCGTCAACACCCACAAGTATCGCAACCTTCGGGTCATCAGCAGGAGCAAAGCATACGAAGGAGGCTATATAAACATCTTCCGCATTCTCTTCGTCAAGCTTTTCAGCCGTAGCTGTTTTACCCGCAACTCTGTAGCCCGCAATATAGGCATTTTTACCGGTACCGCCTTCAACAACCGCTTCCATCATCGAGCAGACGGTTTCTGCCGTACTTTCGGATATAACACGGCGTTTAACAACGGGCTCTGTTTCCGAAATTATGTTACCGTCACTGTCAACTATGCTTTTTACAAGGTAGGGCTGCATAAGCTCACCGCCGTTGGCTATTGCACAAGTCGCTGTTATGAGCTGCAAGGGGCTTATTCTCACAGACTGACCGAAGGATGTACTTGCAAGGTCAACTATGCTCATTTTATCCGGATTGTGCACAACGGGATACGCCTCATTTGCAACATCAATACCCGTTCTTTCATTAAAGCCGAAGGCATCAAAGTATTTGCTGTAGGTTTCAACGCCTAATCTCTGACCGATTTCTATGAAAACCGGGTTGCAGGAATTCATAAGTCCCTTTGTAAAGGTCTGATGTCCGTGACCCGCAAGATTCGCACAGTGATATGTGATATCCGCAACTCTGTAGCTTCCGTTGCAGTTAAAGGTGGAATTCAGGCTGACAACGCCCTCTTCAAGAGCTGCCGCCGTGGTGAAAATCTTAAAGGTTGAGCCCGGCTCATAGGTGCTTGTAACGCAAAAGCTGTTCCACTGCTCAAAAAGAAGCTCGGAATATTTTTGGCTGTACTCCTCGGTACCCGGTTCCAGAGCGTCAAGCTCACTTGTATCCGTTGTTTCAAGAAGCACACGGGGATTATTAAGATCAAAGTCCGGCTTGTCGCTCATTGCAAGAACCGCACAGGTATCAACATCCATAACTATTCCGTAAACACCTGCCGCTCCCGTATCCTCAAGAGCCTGATTAAGAGCATTTTCCAGATAGCCCTGTATGTTTGCATCTATGGTTGAAACAACTCCGTTTCCCTCAAGAGCATCAAAATATGTTTCATAGCCCGTTTCAAGAACATTGCCCTTGGCATCCTTGGCGGTTACGACTCTTCCGTCTTCACCGCTAAGCGTCGTATTATAATAAAGCTCCAGACCCGTATCACCGTTATTATCTGCATTAACTACGCCTATAACCGTTGATGCGAAATTGTTGTTGGGATATGTTCTTATGCTGTCGCTTTCATAGTAAAAATAGTTCAGCGGATAAAAATCTTTTGTTGTGTAGGAATCTTTTTCCCAGAATTTTTCAGCCTGCACAAAGACCTCAAAGCTGAAGGGCTTATTGAAAAACTCCTCAAGCTCGGCTCTCATCTGAGCAGAAACAGCTTTTTTGATTCTTACATACTGTCCCTGAGTTTCTCTTAAGAGATAATCAACATCCTCAACCTTGACATTCAGTATTTCACCGAGATTTTCCGAAACATAGGCATAAAACTCTTCAAGCCTTTCGGGATAAGCTTTAAAGGCACTCCTTATTTCATCGGGGTTTGCACATAAGATCCATGCAGATGTGCTCGTTACAAGGGGCGTCATATTGCAGTCGTATATGGTTCCTCTGACCGCTTTTAAGGTACGGTCGTAGAGCTGATTTCTCGCCGCCGCTTCTCTGTATTCATCACCGTGAACAAGCATTATATAGCCCACTCTGCCTAAATTAAGAGCTATAAAGCAAGCCAGAACAAAGGCAATTATGCCTTTGCTCCTTTTAACAAAACTATTATCGGTTTTTCTTTTGACTCTTCCTTTAAAAACTACAAATTTCACCCGTTCACACCTCGGTTTATCAGTTTAAAATAGGGGCTGTTTGCTTTAACGCTTTTAACAGTCCCCTAAATTATGTTCCTATAAAGTATATTCATTTATCCTGCGAGAAAATAACCTTATTTCCGTGGGCGGTATCAAGGTATATCTCGTTCCCTGCAGTTACTTTTACAAGACCTAATTCCTCAACTGCAATTTTGTCTATGTTTTCCGCACTGATAAGGTTATTAAGCTGCACCTTAAGCTCTCTGTTTTTTGCCTGAGCAAAAACATATTCGTCCTTTGCCGCTTCAAGATTCTGTCTGGCTCTGTCCTTTGCAACAAAGCTGTCACACACTACAGCGTATAACACAAGAAATGAGAAAACAACAGCAGCAATTTTCATAAGCTTGCGGTTTGCGATTTTTTCTTTATATATAAGCATTTCCTGCTGAGTCTTTTTTGCCTTTTTGAGCTCAGGCTTTTTTTCCTGCTCAGGCAACTTCACCGGCTTTTTTTTCGGTGCGGTTTCATAGGCATAGTAATCATATGCTCTTTCTGCAGCCATATTTTTCACCCCTTATATCATATCGTTTCTCTTCCTATTTAAGGCGCTCTACACACCTTAAGGTCGCACTCCTTGAGCGCTTATTAACTTCAATTTCTCTTTCACACGGTAATACCTTTTTGAACGGCAGGAAGCCGTCAGGAGTTTTCCCGCAGATGCAGATAGGTGTCTGCGGAGGGCACTCGCAGCCCTTGCAATACTTGGCGAATGCATTTTCTACTATTCTGTCCTCAAGGGAGTGGAAGGTTATTATCGCTACCCTGCCCTCTTTTTTCAGGCTGTAAAACATATCGTCAAGTGTATTCTGTAATTTTTCGAGCTCGCCGTTAACCTCAAGTCTTATTGCCTGAAAGCATCTCTTTGCAGGATGTCCGCCGCTTCTTCTCGTTGCGGCAGGAATTGCATTTTTTATTATCTCTGCAAGCTCAAGGGTTGTTTCTATTTCCTTCTCTTGTCTTAAATTCACTATGCTTCTTGCAATACGTGAAGCAAACTTTTCTTCGCCGTAATCGCGGAAAATTCTTGTAAGCTCTCTTTCACTGTAGGTGTTTACAACATCCTTTGCGCTCATACCCTGCTGAGACATTCTCATATCAAGCACGGCATCGTTGTTATAGGAAAAACCTCTTTCCGCCTTATCGAACTGATGAGAGGAAACGCCAAGGTCTGCCATAACTCCGTCAACCGCTTCGATTTCAAGGTCTGCAAGGATTTTCTTAAGCTCACTGAAATTACTGTGAACAACCGTTACTCTTTTATCGTGACCGATTCTTTCCTTTATAACCTCAATGGCATCCGGGTCCTGATCAATAGCTATCAGTCTGCCATTTTCACCTAAGCGGCTGAG